>JAEURB010000018.1 GCA_016788435.1 Anaerolineae bacterium
CCCTCTCCCCGCTTGCGTGGGAGAGGGGCCGGGGGTGAGGTTGGGGGTGAGGGGCTGCTGCCGCCGCCTAAATCTTGGTGATATCCGGCGTCGCGGGGACGGCTTCCTGCGCCCCGCTCTGGCCCATCAGATCTTCCTTCCAGGCGCGAATGACCTTGTAGACCTCCGGCGCGCCGATGATCGGCGGCAGGTCGTCTTTTTGCAGATGAGCCGGGTACATCAGGAACGGGTGATTCTGATTGCCGCCCAGCCCGCCGTGGAAGCCGATCAGTTCCTCGTAGGCCGCGCCTTCGTTGGTGGCCGGGTCGTAGAAGCTGTTGACCAGAATATCGGGCATGCACGGGTAGGTGTCGAGCGTGCGCAGGTGCTGCGCCGCGTTCGGCCCGAAGTTGGCCAGCGGGTTGGTTTTGCCCTCCCAGCGATCCTCGTCGAGGTAGTACACGCTGCCGTCGTTGGCAAGCGCGATCAGGCCATTTTCCTGCGAACGTACGACGGCGATACCGATACCAGGATGGCTGACGAACGCCGCCAGGAAGCCGGGAAATTCGGTCGCCAGTTGTTCGAGCGTCAGGCGCTCTTTCCAGTTGGTGAAATAGATCAGGCCGAGATTGCCCGACGCCACCACCACGGTCTTGGCGCGCGGGTCACCCCCGTCGTCTGCGCCGATAGCGTGCGCTTCGTCACGCGGCTGGAAAACCTGCACCACGCCGTCTTCGTCCGTGCGGCTCTTGGTCACGTCGCGCAGGCGTTTGGCCACCCAGCGGTCAGAACCGGCCAGCTGCGAAGCCAGCATATTGATGTTGGCGACCGCTTCATCGCCGCCCAACTGCTCGATAATGGCGGACTCGCTGCCGAGCAGTTTATTGACGAACTCGCCGAGCGTGAAGCCGTAGCGCTGCTTGAAGGTCGCGCCCATCGTTTGGCCGTGATCGGAGAGGATGACCACCTCATACTTGCGGTGCACGTAGGGGCGGGCGTTCATGATCAGGCGGAAATCGCTGTCCAGTTTGGTCAGCACCTTGAGCGCGTCCTCACGATCCGGGCCGGAGTGATGCGCCACCTCGTCGTAGCTGACGAAGGTGGTGTAGACGGTGCCAATGCCCTCGAACATTTTGCCGAGCAGCAGGTAGACGCTGAGGAACGGGAAGATGACCGTCGTCGCCACGCGCACCAGCGGATACGGCATCCCGCGATGACCACGCGGCAGAATGTCGTGCTTGCGCTGGTAGCGGGCCTCGCGCCATTCGCGCCACAGGTCTGCCGCCACGCCGGCCACGACCTGCTGCACGTTGTTGAAGTTGGCGAAGAACTGGTAGATGTTATTCGACGGGCCAAGCATCTTCAGGCCGGCCGCGCCGCTGCTGAAGGTCAGCATCACCTCCTCGGCGTTGCCGGTTGCCCAGTTATTGAGCGAGAAGCCCTGCGTGTTGAGCAGGCCCTGCCCGTTGTTGAGCGCCGCGAGCATGTCGGAAGCATCGCGCGTGTGATTCGAAACGTACAGACGGCCTTCGACCTTGTTGTAGAAGCGGAAGGCGGGAATGTTGAAATGTGTGCCGTGCAGAATGCCGGCCTGCATGGCCGAGGTCTGCGACGGCAGGCCGCTGTCCCAGCCAACTACCTTGTACTCGCCGCTGTCGAGCAGCGTCTTGAAGAACGGCATCCGCCCTTCAGCCAGCGC
>JAEURB010000026.1 GCA_016788435.1 Anaerolineae bacterium
TCTGAGGCCGCGCGCAGTTACTGGCGTTCGGTGCTGGCGTCTACGCCCGTGACGCCTGCGCCGGAGGAAGTGCCGACTTGCTCAACCTGTGGCGGCCTCGGCGTGATCAAGTATGACGTGCCCGTCGGGCATGAAAAGTACGGCAGGATGTTCGCCTGTCCCGATCCAGCGTGCCCGGTTGTGCGCTCCAATTGGGAGGAACGCTACCGGAAGATCAGCAACGACGCCCAGATCCCGCTGGCCTATCGCAAGATGACCTTCCGGGCGTGGCAGAAGCTCGCCGAGCAGTACCCCTACGCCCCCGATCCGAAGCGCGATCTCGCCAGTGATTACATGGCGGGCAAGTGGGGTGCTTACGCCGCCGCGTGCATGTTCATCGACAGCGTCGACCGTGGACACCGATTCAGCTTGGACGAAGCGGCGAAGGCCTTCGGGCTGCCGCTGCCAGAGTTTGAAAGCCCGAAGCGCAAAGGCTTTGTGTTCAGTGGCAAAAATGGCGTCGGCAAGACGAGCCTTGTCGTCGCGGTGGCGAATCACCTGCTGGAAACAGGTCGGCCAGTCGTCTACGTCCGCTTAGATGATTTCTGGTCGGCGCTGCGCGAACGCTTCAACCAGAAGGTGTCCTACGAATACGCCGACGGCGCGGACGATGAAGCCGACGTGATGCGGCTCTACCAGCGCGCGCCCGTGCTCATCATTGATGAGTTCACGCCGGACAAGCTGACCGACTGGCGGTTGAACGTCACCCATCAACTGATCAACTACCGCTACACCAATGACCTGCCTACGTTGATCACGACCAACACCACCTACAACGAATTTATTGACCTGTGGGGCGGCACGACCGGCGGGCGCGTGCTGGCGATGTGCCATTGGATTGAGATGGTCGGGCTGAATCTGCGTCCGGTCGCTGAGAAATGGATCAGCCCTTAACGTCCGCACGCACACAAGGAGAGAACGCACACCGTGAGTGAATTGCAGGTTTACGACGATTTAGCACAGCGGCGCAACGCCGCCTATGTGGCCTTCAAGGCGATGTACGAGCTGCAAAATCCGCCGCCCGCGCAGCCGCCACCGGCACAGTTGAGCCGTGTCGATGTCATCGTGATCGGGGCGCTGCTGGTGGGGTCGGCGATTGTATCGGCCAGCCGCACCATCGCGGAATACAGCAACGGCAAACTGGATCTTGGCTATCTGCTGGTCGGCTTTGCCGGCTTTGTCATGCTCGAAATGGCGGGCGTGGCCTACGCCTACTACCGCACCAAGCTCAACTACAACAGCGCCCGGCATGAGTCCGTGCTCAAGTGGGTTGAGCGCGGGCTGGCACTGGCTCTCGTCACCGCCATTCTCGCCAACCTGCATCAGAGCCTTAAGCAGCATGGCATTGACATCAGTCTGCTCAACGTCATCAACGCGGCGCTGTCCGGCTATGCACCGCCCGTCCTGGCATTCATCGCCGGTGACGTACTCGGCTCGATGGCGGTCAAGATGATGCAGGAGCAGAAGCAGGCGCGAACCAAATACGAGGGTGAAGTGACGGTGTGGCGCGAAGGCCTCAACCGCGCGTTCTCGGCATATGCGCCGAAGCTCAACGCCCAGATTCGCATTGACACCCCGGCTATTCCAGACCTTTCCAATGGAAATTCCAATGGAATTCCAGCGGAAAACCGCAGCCTTGAACCGCCCAGCAGCATTCCAGCGGAATCCACGCTTGGACACCGCAAAAACAGAAACGCCCGGTCGCTGGCTGAGGACTGGTTCGATAGCTACGCCGGGGACGTGAATGCCATCGATGCCGAGGCGATCTACAAGCAGCTCGGGATCGGCAAGTCCACTTTTTA
>JAEURB010000060.1 GCA_016788435.1 Anaerolineae bacterium
TGAGCCAAGCCAGCGGCGATAACGCGACCCGCGCCGGAAGCATGATCCAGCGCGCGGCCTGCGGCAGCCGCACGCCCGCATCGGCGTAGTAGCCCGCGAGATCGGCCGTCTTCTGGGCGGGGTGTTCGCGGAAAGCAGCCAGCGTTTGATCGGCGGTCACCAGGGGGGCAAAGCGTGCAAACCGCCGCCACAGGTCAAAGTCCATCGTGTAGTGGCGCATCTCATCCACCTGGCCGCCCGCCTGTTCCCACAGTGAGCGCCGCCAGAACGTGCCTTCCTGGCGGATGAAGCCGAGCGCCCGGCCATGATACCAGCCGCGCCGGATCGCGCCCTGCCAGCGGCCGGTTTTGAGCGGGAAATGGCGCAGCACCCCGTCTGCACCCAGATTGGCGGGCTGGCCGGTCAGCCATTGCACACGAGGAAACGCGGCGAAGATTTCGCCCACCGCGTGCAGCGCGCCGGGCAGCAGCAGGTCGTCGCTGTTCAGCCACGACAACACGTCTCCCGTGGCCCGCGCCATGCCCTTGTTGATGGCGTGCGACTGCCCGCGATCCGGTTCGCTGACCGCCACTGTCAATCGTGGCGCATAGGCACGCAGTATCTCGGCGCTGCCATCGGCCGAGCCGCCGTCCATGACGAGGATTTCGAGATCGGGATAGTGCTGATTCAGCAGCGAGTCGAGTGCGGCGGGGAGAAAAGCGGCCTGATTGAAGGAGGGAACGACGACCGAAACGCGCGGTAGCGGCGCGCGCGCCGCGTCAGTGGCACTCGTCACAGCCGTGCTCATCCACGAAGAAATCGAGATGGCGGCCCTCGTGCTGAGCGAACAGGCCACGACCATACAACTCGGCCAGCACATCAGGCACGAAGACGTCTTCCGGCTTACCGAGCGCCACCAGCCGCTTGCGCAGCGCCAGCACGCGGTCGAAACGGTGATAGGCCAAATCGAGGTCATGCGTACTCAGCACGATGGTCACGCCCTCGGCGTTGAGTTGATCGAGCGTGTCGAGCAGTTCAGCCTGCGCGCTGGGGTCTACACCGCTGAACGGCTCGTCGAGCAGCAGGATATCGTCATTCTGGGCCAGCGCGCGAGCGATGAAGACGCGCCGCCGCTGGCCGCCGCTCAGTTCACCAATCTGCCGGTTGGCGAAGCGGGCCATGTTCACCCGTTCCAGCGCCTGAGCGACCTGTTGGCGGTCGGCATTGCCGGGCATTTTGAACCAGCCGATGTGGCGGACGCGGCCCATCATCACGGCATCGGCCACCGAAACCGGGAAGCTCCAGTCCACCTCGTCGTGCTGGGCCACATAGCCAAGTCGTTCGCGCCCGCCCACGACCTCAATCGTGCCGCTGGTGGCAGGCAGCAAGCCCATGATCGCCTTGAGCAGCGTGGACTTGCCCGCCCCGTTCGGGCCGATGATCGCCAGCCGTTCGCCAACCAGCACATCCAGATCAAGATCAGCCAGCGCCCGGCCAGCGGCATAAGCGACCGCTAGCCCGCGCACC
>JAEURB010000108.1 GCA_016788435.1 Anaerolineae bacterium
CGTGGCCGAGAGCAGCACGACCTTGCTCTCGTTCTTGTGCAGGTAATCGTGAATGGCCGCGTAGCGCTTCGCCTCGCGGTTGCGCAGGTTGTGGCTCTCATCAATGATGACGAGGCGGTAGCGGCGCAGATCGGGCAGTACGCGTTGAACCAGGCTGGTGGGCACGACCTTCGCCACCAAATGATACTCGTCCACATAGCGCTGCCACATCGAGACGAGCGCGGGCGGGCAGAGGATGAGCGTGTCGTAGCCCATGTCGTCCTGAAAGATGCGCGCAATCGCCGTCGCCATGAGCGTCTTGCCCAGGCCGACCACGTCGCCGAGCAGCACGCCGCCGCGCTTGTTGACGTGATGGGCGGCAATCTGGACGGCCGCCGCCTGATACTCGAACAGCAGGCCCTTGAACTCCTTCGGCAGCTTGAACTCGCCACTGACGCCGGCAATCGCCTCCTGCGCCAGGTGGTAGGCCATCTTCACGTAGACTTCGTAGGGCGAGAGCAGGCGCTCGCCGGCCCAGCTTTCGTCAATCACCTGCGCCAGTTCTTCGGAGATGTCGAGGCAGCGGCTGTCCATCCAGCGCTGGTCAAACCACTGCGCCAGCTTCCAGGCCGCGTCGCGGTCGGTGACCTCGGTGTTGAGCTCGCCCTGCACGCGCAGCCCGGCCAGCGTCAGGTTGCTGCTGCCCAGGAAGGCGTAAACCGGCGTGACGGGGTCGGCGCGGTGCAGCAGATACAGCTTGGCGTGCAGCGGGTAGCGCAGGTACAGCTTCACTTGCAGCGTTCTGGCGCGGATTTGCCGGGCTAATTGGCGCAGTCCGGCCTCGTCGGCGTCAGTCGGCGCGCCGATGGTGAGCTGGTTACGAAATTCGGTGACGATTTGGCGCTTCAGGCGCACGACCTGGGCGTTATCTACCAGTCCGCCTTCGTCGGTGTGCCCGAAGCTGAACAACTCCCGTATCTGCTCCTGCGGCGGCTGGTGCATGCCGATGAGCAAACGGCAGGGCGGGTGCGGGTCTTTACCCGGCAGCGCCGCGATGGTGTCGGCAATCAGCCGCCAGCCGCGCAGATTGAAGTAGCCGACGCAGAAATCGGCGCGGTAGGCGGTGGGCAGGGTGTCGGTCAGCCCGGCGTGCAGGTAGAGTTGGTCGTTGTCGAAGATGCGCGGCATGGGCAGGCCCCGTAGGCAGGCTTGGCTATTATCGGCCAACTATAGCGAGTCTGACCGGAACCTCACACAGACCACCCGCCCAACCTCACCCCCCGGCCCCCTCTCCGCACGCATTGAGGGGGAGCTACACGGAAGAGGGTGTTCTGTCTCTTTGGTACGTGCCCGACAAACAGAACAAAACAAGCAGCCTAGCTCCCCTCTCCGCGTGCGGGGAGGGGCCGGGGGAGGGGTTGCAGTTGTGCGGCCACACGCGGCATGAAGCACCCCGTTGGTGAAGACAGTGGCGCTGCCGCGCACAGGCAGTATGATCGCCGATAGTGCCGATGTTCGATTCGGGAGGCCTAGGATGCGACGGTTCATTGCATTGTCCGTGCTCGTACTTCTGATGACGTCGGCGTTCGGTGGCGTGGGCGGCGTGTGGTCGAGGTCGCCGGCGGTCCCGCTGCCCGGCGTGGACACCGCCGTAACGAGGGCGCTGGAGCAAATCCTGACGGCCAAACCCGACTGGCTGCGGCAGGCAGCCACGGCCGAGTGCGGCGCGATGACCGAAGTGATGCGGCTCGGGCGTGACAGCATTCGAGTCGTCGTCTGGTCGCCGGACGGGACGCAACTGGCATCGGCGGGCGCGGACGGCACGGTGCGGGTGTGGGACGCGGTGAATGGAACGGTGCTGGATGTGCTTGAGGGGCATACCGACAGCGTGCTCTCCGTGGCCTGGTCGCCGGACGGGACGCAACTGGCTTCGGCGAGCGCGGACGGCACGGCGCGGGTGTGGGACGCGGCGAGCGGGGCGGCGCTGGATGTTCTTGAGGGGCAGACCAATACGGTGACCTCTGTGGTCTGGTCTCCGGATGGGACGCGGCTGGCGTCGGCGGGCGCGGACGGCACGGTGCGGGTGTGGGATGCGGCGAGCGGAACGGCGCTGCATCTCATTAAGGAGCATACGATCTGGGTGAAAACCCTGGCCTGGTCGCCGGACGGAACGCGGCTGGCGTCGGCGAGTTTTGAGGGCACGGTGCGGATGTGGGACGCGGCGAACGGAACGGCGCTGGATGTGCTCGAGGGGCATATGCACCGGGTGAACTCCGTGGCCTGGTCCCCGGACGGGACGCAGGTGGCGTCGGCGGGCATGGACGGCACGGTGCGGGTGTGGGACGCGGCGAACGGAACGGCGCTGCATGTACTCGATGAGTTTACGAGCTGGGTGAACGCCGTGGCCTGGTCGCCGGACGGGACGCAACTGGCCTCGGCGGGCGAGGACGGCACCGTGTGGGTGTGGGACGCGGCGAGCGGAACGGCGCTGGACGTGCTCGATACGGACAACGACTGGGTGAACGCCGTGGCCTGGTCGCCGGACGGGACGCAACTGGCATCGGCGGGCGCGGGCGGCGCAGCACAGGTGTGGGGGTGTGAGGGCCCGGGGTAAGGTTGGGTGATGCCTCCGTCCCGGCGCGGGCACGATGCATCGTGCCCGAAACGCAAGGGGGAGAGGCTGCGGTGAGGGGCGGACGCTGCTGGCGTTTGCGGGCATTGCACTGAGTCTGGTTGAATGCGAACAGGCTAGGCATTTCCTCTAGCCCGAGGATGCGACGACGCTTCTGTACTGGTAGTATAGAAAGAGTATCCTGATCCCGTGTCCAAGCATGGGAATTCTATGGACAAGCTTTCTTCTGAACAGCGTAGCGCTGTGATGAAGCGTGTGCGAAGCCAAGATACTTAGCCAGAAATGGCTGTGCGCAGGCTTGTGTACTCGTTGGGGTATCGTTATCGAGTACACATCACTTCGCTGCCCGGTCGTCCCGATCTTGTATTCATCGGGCGGCGGAAAATTATCTTCGTACACGGGTGTCTATGGCATTCCCATGAGGGTTGTCCCTTTAATAGACGGCCTTCCTCCCGTCAAGAAT
>JAEURB010000147.1 GCA_016788435.1 Anaerolineae bacterium
TTACGAAGATTATAAGCCGGAATCTGCCTGGAGAGTCGGGTTTCTGATGGCCCTCACATGAACATCAATCTCATCCCTCGCCGCCGCCGAGATAGCTGACGAACGCGCCTGCGCTCATCAGCCAGCCGACGACGGCAATGACGGCATCCCCATGCATGTAGAACAGCGTCGAGGTGATCAGCAGGCTGCCAAAGATGACGGCCCGCTGTGTGCGGCGGCCCTGCGCTTCGATGCGCCCAAGCTGCCCGCGCAGCAGCGGCCCGGCCTCGGTCTTGAGCGTCAGTTCGCCGCTTTCCAGCCGGTTGAGCATGGTGCTGCCGTTGGCCCGGCCCAGCACGGTCTGGCCGAGGCTGACCAGTGCCTGCGCCCCGTTGCCGTTGAACAGGCTTTGCAGCACCGGAAAGCCGAGCGCCGCCGCCGCCCCCTCAGCGGCCCCGGTTTTGCCGCCGCGTGTCAGCACCAGCTTCTGGGCGTAAGGCTGGATTTCGCTCCATGGGTTGAACGAGGCGTCGAGGGAGGTGGCGAGGCCGCTCAGAATGCTGACCGTGCGGCCGAGGTAGATGAAGTCCTGCGGCACCTGAAACGGCATGGCGTAGAGCAGGTCGCTGAACTCCTTGCCGATGTTCGCCATGCGGTCGAAGCTCGTCTCCCGAAGCTGATCCATCGAGAGGCCCCACACCTGTTCGAAAACCTGGCGCGTGGCTTCCTCCAGCCGGTCAACATCGGCGCCGGGCAGCAGGAAGCCGAGTTCGCGGTAGCTTTGGATCAGCTTGCGCGAATCGCGGGTGATGACCGCGCCGAGCGTGTCAATCAGCCCGGCGACAATTTCGGGCGTCACGCTGGCCGTCATGCCGAAGTCAATGAAGATCAGGTAGAAGGGCCGCCCGCCGCCGTTATCCACCTTCCCGTAGGCGGGGTCACGCTTGACCGAATCGGGCAGCGGATAGACGAACAGATTGCCCGGGTGCGGGTCGGCATGGAAGAAGCGATGCTGGAAGATCTGGACGAGATAGGTATCCATCAGACGCTTGGCGACGGCGTTGCGGCTGATACCCGCCGCTTCGAGCGCGGCATAGTCGTCCAGCTTGATGGCGGTCACGTCCTCCATCGTCAGCACGCGGTCGGACGAGTGTTCAGGATAGACGGCCGGGATGTAGACGCCGAGATCGTCTTTGAACAGGGCGGTGAAGCGGGCGCTGTTGGCCGCTTCGTGCCGGTACGACAGTTCTTCGAGCAGCACGCGCCCGAATTCCTTGATCAGGGCCACCGCATCGGCGCGGCGCGAGATGAAACGGAAACGCATGGCGATGTGCGCGACGACCCGCATGGCCGCCAAATCGGTGTGGCAGATCTCCACGATGCCGGGGCGCAGCACCTTGACGACGACTTTCTCGCCAGTCTGTAACCGGGCGCGGTGTACCTGACCCAATGAGGCGGCCGCCAGTGGTGTTTCATCGAAGGCGGCGAAGCGGGCGCTGACTGGCCCCAAATCCTGCTCGATAATCTGGCGAATCTGGGCCAGCGGCACGCCCGGCACCTCGTCACGCAGGCTGGCCAGTTCGCGCGTGATTTCGGCGGGCAGGATGTCGGAGCGCGTCGAGATGAACTGGCCGGCCTTGATCATCATGCCGCCCATCTCGATGGCGAAGCCCCGGAAGGCGCGCGCGTAGCCCGTCCAGCGTTTCAGGTTGCCGCGCTTGACAGTGTCGGGGGCCAGGCGGGCCATGAACCAGTGCCAGAACAGCAGGCGCGCGAACAGCCAGGCGAAAAAGACCAGCACGCGCACATAGCGTATCTGCATCTTCAGCGAACGTATCGGGCGGCGCATCGCCTCCTCGACGGCGGCCGCCTCGTAAGCGCGCTCTTCGGGCGTGCCGGGCGGCGCAGTATGGGCGGCGGCCGGTTCGAGCGCGGCCAGAAAGTCCGGTTCGGTCAGCGGCGGTTCGTGCTTGCCGTTGGTGGACGGCTCAACCGTGACGGGCGAGGCTGGGTTCTTCACATCGAGCATCGGTCGCTTCCATAGCCCGCTGGGCGGGCATTGTGTACAGGCGTTTACTCACGCCCGCGCAAAGTGCAGGTTCAGGCTTTCCTGCTCAAATCGAGCATCGGTCACTTCCAGGTCCCACAGCGAGTGCGGCAGGACGATGTTGCGGCGGTACGGCCCCACGCGCAGCGTCAGTTCGTCGCGCGAGCGGTAGATGTCGAGGTCTTTCTTGGTGGCGAATGGCAGCGGCACGTTCAGGACGTACGAGTCTTTGCCCAACTGCTCGATGCGGTGCGTTTTGCCGTCGAACAGTTTGACCGCCGGATTATGTTCCGCGTAAAGCGTGTTGCCGAGCTGCCGCAGGGAGTCGAGACCGCCCATCTCGCGCCCGAACAGTGGCGCGCGCAGCAGCGGCAGTGAACCGAACGCTTCGTCAATGTAGGCGATGTTCTGCTGCTGGTCGGCCTTCCACATGGCGAAGTAGGGGTCGGTCACTTCGTCGGGGATGATACGGTTGCAGATGATCGAGTCGACCGCATAGCCGTACAGGTTGAGATAGGTGTAGGTGCGCTGCGTTTCCTTGATGACCATCTTTTCCGGGTTCACGACGAGGCGGATGCTGCTCATTTCGGGGTCGGTGAGCAGGTCGCGCACCTTGTCGAGTGTGTCGAAGAGCAGGCGTGCATCGGCCCACGCCGAGTCATCGGGAATAGCGCTGCCCTTGCCGATGAGATGGCCAAGTGGCCGCAGAATCTTCGTCGCGCCCTGGGCCAGCCCGATCACGCGCTCGAACCACCAGCGGGATACGTCCGGCAGGCTGAGCAGGCGCAGCGTTTCGGCGGTGGGCGCGGCATCTACCACCAGCACGTCGTACTGGCCGCTTTCGACGTACTGATTGATCCACAGCAGGTGCGCGCCTTCCTCCAGGCCGGGCAGGATGGTCACTTCCTCGGCCACTATTTCGCCCGTGCCGCCCTTGCTCAACAGCCGGGTGAGGAAGTTCTGAATGCGCCCCCAGTATTTGTCCATCGAGTAGCGGGTGTCCACTTCCTGCGCCCACAGGTTGGGGTGGATTTCGATAGGTTCAGGGCCGATGGCCTTGTCAAGCGAATCGCCGAGGCTGTGGGCGGTGTCCGTGCTGATGACGATAGTTTTCAGGCCCATTTCGGCGCAGCGCAGGGCCGTCGCAGCCGAGATACTGGTCTTGCCGACGCCACCCTTGCCGGTATGTACGATGATGCGCATGGGAGTACTTTTCCCGAACTGAAGCGTTCGTCTTGGATTATACAGAGCGGCGGGGGTGATTCCGCGCCTACATCCATGAGTACGCTGTGAGGGATTGCGTAGTTGCGCCGCGTAGCCTGCCCGGAGGGGAAACGGCAATCTCAATGCAGATGCTTTTTGCTCCCTGACGCAAACCGTACTATACTGATTCACAAACATTGTGATTTGTTCGCCACAACACAAGTCGTGGGGGGTTACCTGATGTCCCGGATTCTGACTCCGAAGCGGATGTTGATGCTGGTCGTGTGTGCGGCTTTGCTGCTGATGGCTCTCCCGGCATTCGCCCAGGAGCCCGTCGCCAGCGTTCGGACCGGGGCGGCCAACGTGCGTTCTGGCCCTGGCTTCAACCATGGTTCAATAGGCACGCTGCCGTTCGGCTTTGGCGTAACGATGGCCGGCCGCAGCGCCGACAATCAGTGGATTTTCGTCAATCTGACCAATGGCACGCAGGGCTGGATGAGCATCAATACGCTCTATACCGCCTACCCGGTCATCAACCTGCCGGTCACGCAGAGCGCGCAAGGCTCGCCGATCACGCCCTGGGCGACGGTCAGCGTGCCGGTGGCTAACGTGCGCGCCACACCCGATCCGGTCGGGACGGTCGTCACGACCGCGCCGGTCAATACCCGCGTAGACTTGCTCGGCCGTAATTACAACGGCTCGTGGGCGCAGATTCGGATGCCCGATGGCACAACCGGCTGGATGGCGGCGGGTACGCTGACTGCCAGCGTGCCGGTGCGCTCGCTCACCCCGACGGACGGCTCGGTCTACGCGCCGGTCACCACTCCGCCCACCAGCGGTGGTTCGAGCAGCGGTGGCTGCCGCGCCTACTATACGGTCGTTCCTGGCGATAACCTGGCCCGTATTGCCGCCCACTATGGCACGACACCGTGGGCCATCGCGCAGGCCAACGGCATCACCAATATCAACTACATTCAGGCGGGCTGGCGTCTCTGCATCCCCTGATGGACTGACTGCTTCCGTATGTTCGCAGGGGCGGCCGCCACTCTGGCCGCCCCTTTGCATTGAAGGAGACAACCGATGCTGCCTGCACCCGACCTGCGCGATGCTCTCGACGCCTACGTGAACGAGTTGTTTGCGCCGGAAGATGATGTGCTGAAGGAGATACAAGCGCGGGCTGACGCCAACGACCTGCCCTCGATCAGCATCAAGCCCTTCGAAGGCCGCCTGCTTCAGTTCCTGCTGCAGTCCATCGGGGCGAAAAAGGTAGTCGAAGTGGGCGGGCTGGCCGGTTACAGCGCGGTTTGGCTGGCGCGTGGGCTGCCGGCCGACGGCCAGATTTATGTTGTCGAGAAGAGCAGCAAGCACGCCGGAATCGTTCGCGAGACGTTCGAGAAAGCCGGGCTGACCGGGCGGGCGCATGTGCTGGAAGGCGACGCGCTGATCATGCTCTCAAAGCTGACGCCGCACGGCCCGTTCGACTTCGTTTTCATTGACGCCGACAAGCAGTCTTCGCCGCATTATTTCGACTGGGCCGTGCGTAACCTGCGCGACGGCGGCATCGTCGCTATTCACAACGCCTACCGGCACGGCACGGTGCTCGACCCGCAAACGGCCGACGACTATGCCGTGAACGATATCAACCGGGCGGTGGCGGCGCGCAGTGACCTGTTCGCGACCATCGTCGGCGTGGGCGACGGATTGCTGGCGGCGATCAAGCGCCCGGCGGGCTGATCAACTCGCCATCGGCTGAAATCCAGGGGTGCAGGCTGGCGTCGCAGGCGCGCAACTGCTGCAGCGCGCCGGCCATGTTGTCGGCCATGCCGATGCGCAGGTTGGAGAAAGTCACACGCGTGAGGATCGTCGCCAGGAAGCGCAGCATGGGGTTCTGATTGATGACGATGACGATCAGCCCCAGCCGGTCGAGGTGCGGGTTCTGGCGGATGGCGATCTGCAGTTGCTGAATGCTGTGGGGAAACTGGGTGACGGCCAGCAAATTCACGATCATGTGGATCGGCGGCGTGCCAGCCAGTGACAGCATCGGGCCTTCAACTGAGGCGCGCGTCGTATCCGCCAGCGCCACTTGGCCGCTGAATTCGTGGATGACAACGCGATCCGCAATCAGCCAGCGTACATCAACCGGCATAGTTCCTCAGGTCAGCCGCGTGGTTCAGGCTCATCAAAGCGGTTTGGGCAGCATCCCCTCGCCAAAAATCATGCCAGGCTGAATGATGACCGGCGAACGGGTGTCTACCGACGCCATCAGGTCGTAGGTCGTCGCGCCGGTGATGCGCACAGGCACGATTTCGCCGGGGGGCAGGCTGCCCTCGACGATCACATAGCCGTCAATTTCCGGGGCATCGCGGTAGCTGCGCGCCAGCGAAAGGGCGGTGGGCAGCGGGTTACCATCCTCATCTTCCGCCTGAGCGTGGCCCTCGACGAGCACCGGCAGCGTTTTGCCGACCAGCGCCTGATTGCGCGCCAGGCTGATACCCTGCTGAAGTTCCATCAGTGCGTTGTAGCGGGCTTCCTTCACCTCGTCTGCCACCTGCCCCGGCAGCAGGGCGCTGGGCGTGCCGATTTCGTACGAGTATTTGAACGCGCCCACCCGGTCGAACTGGAGATCGTTGACGAACTTCAACAGGCCATCAAACTCCTCGTCCGTTTCGCCGGGATAACCAACGATGAAGGTCGTTCGCACGGACAGATTGGGGATGGCGGCGCGCATACTGGCGAGCGTCTCGTAGACCCACTCGACGTTGGCGGGACGCTTCATGCGCTTGAGCGTTTCGCGGTGGCCGTGCTGCAGCGGGATATCGAGGTACTTCACGATCTGCGGGTGTTTGGCCATCGTCTCGATCAGGCGGGGCGTGACGTAGCCGGGGTAGGCGTACATCAGGCGGATCCAGGGGATGCCCGGGGCGGCCGCGACGATAGCATCGAGCAACTGCGCCATGCCATCCTTCAGGCCGATATCGCTGCCCCAGTCGGTCGTATCCTGCGCGATCAGGATCAGTTCCTTGACGCCCATCGTCTCCAACTGCTGCGCCTCGTGCACGATGCTGTCGAGCGGGCGGCTGACCATCGTGCCTTTGATTTTCGGAATGGCGCAGAAGGCGCACGGGCGGCGGCAGCCGTCGGCGATCTTCAGGTAGGCGCTCGCGCCCTGCACGCTGGCGCGCAGCACACCTCGTTCGTCCAGCCCCACCACGGCCGCGTCGGTGGGCAGGTGATAGAGTGGTTCCGGGTGCTGGCGGGCGCGCAACCGCGACACCAGGTCGAAGATGTCCATCCAGCGGCGCGTGCCGATCACGCCATCCAGCCCCGGCACTTCCTGCAGCAGGTCGGTGCCGTAGCGCTGGCTCAGGCAGCCCGCCGCGATAACCTGCTGGCCAGCCCGCTTGCCGTCCACCAGTTCGCGCAGCACATCCACCGACTCCTGCTTGGCAGCGTCAATGAATCCGCAGGTGTTGACGATCAGCACTTCAGCGTGGCGCAGGTCGCCCACCGAGCGCATTCCGGCCTTTTCGAGCACCTGGGCCATGCTCTCCGAGTCAACGGTGTTCTTCGAGCAGCCGAGGCTGACGAGGTAGTACTTGTCCTTGCGTGAAGCCATGCGCGGGAATCCTGTGTGGCCTGTTTGCGGGCGTAAGAAAGGCCGTTCGCAAACGGCCGGTGTGTCTTCATGATACTGGACTGTATGGTGAAATAGAGAGGGTGTAACAGCGAGCTAACCGGCGCGGGTTTCCGTGAGGATTTCGCGGATTAGGACGCTGAAACCGGGCAGCACATCGAAACCGTCGAGCGAGTCGTTGATCGTGAGAATGTCCGAAGGCTCGTTCGGCCGATACACCTCGACAATCTTCGGGCCGGGGAACAACAGCCAAACGAGCCTTGCGCCGTTGGCAATGTAGAAGTGGGCCTTCTCGCGCATTTCGTCGTAGTGGTCGTCGGGCGATTTCACCTCGGCAATCACATCCGGCATGATTGGCATTGCGCCGCGTTTAACAATCGCTACCGAAGGATC
>JAEURB010000338.1 GCA_016788435.1 Anaerolineae bacterium
GCTCTTGATTCCTTCCAAACGGGGAAAGCGGGATAAATGTCTTCGGAAGTAGGGTTCGCTCGCGAGCGAACCATGTTTCGCATCTAACACGGCGGTTCGCTCCCGGGCGAACCCTGCATGCAAGTCATTTGTCGAACGCTCTCTCAGCACTCAATACTCAGCACTCAGCACTCAGCACTTTCCACTCTGAAGGATTACAAGCCATGACATCCTATCTGGAACAGGAAATTTACCAGCAGCCGGCCGTCATCGGGACGCTCCTCGAAGCCGAGGCGGAAACCGCCGCGACGATTGCCGCCGCCATTCGCGCCTTCGACCCGGCCTTCACCTACATCGCGGCGCGCGGTACGTCCGACAACGCGGCGCGCTATGCCCAGTACGTGCTGGGGACGATGCTGCGCATGCCGGTCGCGCTGGCCGCGCCTTCGCTGCATACCATCTACGAAACCCCGCCCGATCTTTCGCGCGCGTTGTGCATCGGCATTTCGCAGTCCGGCGCTTCGACCGACATCAACCGGGCGCTGGCCGACGCCAAAGCGCAGGGCGCGCTGACGGTGGCCATCACCAACAATCCTGAGTCGGCGCTGGCGCAGGCCGCCCATCATCACCTGTACATCCACGCCGGGCCGGAACGCAGTGTGGCCGCCACCAAGACCTACACGACCGAACTGGTCGCCGTTGCCATGCTGATCAACGCGCTGGTCATCTCCGATTCGCTGGCCTCCAGCCTGGCGGCTCTGCCAGCGCTGACCCAGCAAACGCTGGAGCTTTCCGCGCCGGTGAAGGACTGGGTGCAGCGCTACCGCTATATGGAGAAGCTGGTCACCATTGGGCGCGGCATCAACTACTGCACGGCCTTTGAAATCGGCCTCAAGTGCAAGGAACTGAACTACATCACGGCCGATGGTTACAGTGAGGCGGATTTCCGGCACGGGCCGCTGGCGCTGATCGCGCCCGGTTTCCCGGCGCTGGTGGTCGCTCCCCAAGGCGCAGCTCTGCCCGGCCTGCTCGAATTTCTCGACCTGCTGCGCGAGCGCGGCGCGGAAACGCTGGTCATCTCCAACGACGAAGCGGCCATCGAGCGCGCCCGCTACGCGATGCGTATTCCCGAATTGCCAGAATGGATCAGCCCAATTTGCGCCGTGCTCCCCGGCCAGTTGTTCGCCATGCACCTGGCGGGTGAAAAGGGCTATGCGCTCGATACGCCGCGTGGCATCACCAAAGTGACGATCACCGAATGAGTGCGCCCGAATACGCTATCGGCGTGGATATCGGCGGCACCAAAATCGCCTTCGCGCTGGTGGATCGCAGCGGGCAGGCGCTCGACACGCATCAACTGGCGACCAACGCTGGCAGTGGGCCGGACGCTGTGATTGAGGCGGCGGCGGAAGGCGTGCGCCTGCTGGCGGGGCGTTCGCCCGGCCGGGTGGCGGGTGTCGGCGTCGGCGTGCCCGGCTTCGTGGACTTCGAATGGGGCATCGTCCGCAACGCCGTCAATCTCGGTTGGGTCGAGATGCCGCTGGCCGCCCGGCTGGCGGAAGCGACCGGCCTGCCAACCCGCGTGCAGAACGACGTCAACGCTCTTCTCGATGGCGAACTGCGCTTCGGCGCGGCCCGTGGTTGCCGGGCGGTGGCGCTGGCTGCAATTGGCACTGGCGTTGGCGGAGCATTCGCCTTCGAGGGCAAGGTGGTAAGCGGCGCGGTGGGCTCGGCGGGCGAAATCGGCCACACGCCAATCATGCCGTCGCGCCGCCTGTGCCGCTGCGGCCTGCGTGGCTGCGTCGAGGCCTACCTGTCGGGCGTTGGGCTGGCCAGCGGCGTGTCCGAACACCGCGCGGATTTCCCCGCTAGCCCGCTTGCTCAGGGCGAACCGGCCGCCCGTGAGATCGTTGCGGCGGCCGATGCGGGCGACAAGTTGGCGCTGGCCATCATGGCCGAGGCGCTCGAAGCCTGGCAGATGGTCGTGGCCGTCTACGCGATGATCCTCAATCCCGAACGCATCGTCATCGGCGGCGGGCTGGGCAGCGCCCTTGCCCCGCGCTTGCTCGAAGCGGGGCAGCAGGCGCTGCAGGAACAGGTGCTGCCTTTCGCGCGCGGCCTGACATTTGCGCTGGCCGAAGTTCAGTCCCCGGCCGTTGGTGCGGCTGCAGCCGCCTTCGCCTGAGAAGCCGTTGTTAGTCTCAACGGCAATGCGCTAGAATCCCGCCCGGATCTACATCTGAAAGGGGGTTCAACATGGCAAAACATCGTCCGTTCGGAATTACGCTGCTGGCCATTCTGTCGTTGATAGCCGTCGTGGTGGCGATCTGGCGAGTGCTGCAGGCGCTGGGTATCGCGCCGATCACGCTCGGCACGATGAGCTTCTTTGTGCCGGAAGCAAGCTGGGTCAACGCCATCCTCTGGGGCCTGATGGCGCTCATCTACCTCTGGGTCTTCCGCATGTTGTGGGCGGTCAACCCGCAGGGCTGGCTGTTCGTCACGGTCATTTCGATCCTCAACCTGACGATTGCGGTGCTCGATATCATCGGCGGCAGCACATTCGACGCGATGCTGCCGGCGCTGGTGATCAACGGCATCATCCTGATTTACTGCCTGATACCCGGAACGAAAGCCGCATTCGAGATTCCCTGAGCGTTGCCCGAGGTCGCGTCAATAAAACGGCCCGGTTCATTGACCGGGCCGTTGCTTTGAATGGTGCTAGCTTGTGGAAGTCTAGCTCTTCGGCGCTTCTTCGGCGGCAGGGGCATCGGCGGCAGGCGCATCAGCCTTGGGGGCTTCCACGGCGGGCGCATCAGCCGGAGCATCCACGCCAATCGCCACGAGCTGTGCCAGTTCGCCGCTCGTCTCGTCGCCAAGCACGACATCCACGACCGTCGCATCGGTACCGCCCATGGCGTTCAACGCGCCCTGTGCGTACACGTCCTCAAGGATCAGGATGATCGCCGAGGTGCTGGGCGTCAGCGCGTCGCCGAGCTTTTCCAGTTCCTTCGAATCGAACTTGTGGCCCATAAACCGGCCCGACACGCCGCCGATCAATCCGCCAGCGACCAGCGAGCCGATCAGGCCAATCGGCCCGCCCAGCACGAAGACGAGGCCGCCAACTACGGCACCAAGGCCCAAGCCCTTCTTCGCCTCATTGCCCTGCTTGATATTGACCTTGCCCTTCTCGTTCATCGAGGCGACCGCGTAGGCGACGACCTTGATACCGGCCAGCTTCTGCTGCTGCTGAACCGTCTTCAGGACTTCGCCGGCCTTGTCCTCGCCGATAAACTTGAAGAGGATGGCGTGAAACACCTTTGCGCTCGGTTGATCGCTCATGAGTCGTGAATCTCCTGTTCTGATGAAAACATCGGGTTCACAATAACAGAGGGCATTCGGATTGTAAATGTAACCAAAGGTGTAGATTCCAGATTGTGGATGTGTCGTAGAAAGTGTCTATGAAACCTGAGTTTCGCTGTACTTCTTGTGGCCAGCAGCCCTCTCGCAGCATCCCCCTGTCACCCGTTACCCCTGCCTAATACTGCCGGGTTGCGGCACTCTGGTCCACCCGGCATTCACCTGCGAACCGCCTGCCTGAGCTATGCTGATTGCTGTCCGTTTGTCGCATGGAGCACTCGTTGTCCGGGATTCTGTCCGGCTGTCCGGCCGGTTTTTCCCTCACGATCTGTCCGGCTTCTTTGATTTTGTCCGGCCGGCCTTGTAACAGGTTCGCTAACTGTCCCGCGCTTGTCTCCCCCTCTCGCTTTTCGGAGAGGGGTTCGGCGGGTGAGGTTGCATTCGAGCCCCTATCAGGGCGTGAGGGTGAGAAATGGCTGGGTATAGGGTTCGCTCGGGAGTGAACCGCCGTGTCCAATGCGAAACCGTGTTTCTCGATCCGTCTCGATGGAAGCACGAAGGCCTTTTTGAACTCTCTCTTACACCCGGTAGCCAAGTACCAGCAGCGCGCAGTAGGCCAGGCCGAAGAACACCTCACGCACGCCGGTCTGCACGGCCGATGACGGTTTGCGCCAGCGCGACAAACCGAGCAGAGCGCGCCCGGCCAGCAGCAGGCCACCAACCAGAGCCAGCGGGGGAGTTAGTCCCGCGGCGCTCAGCCCGCCCAGCCCGCCGATCAGCAGGATATGCGCGAGCAAGGTGGGGGTCGCCTCGGCTGGTTTGCCCTTTTCCAGGCGCAACCGGGCCCGCACATACAACACGGCCGAAATATCGCGCAGCGCCAGCGCCGCCCACAGCCCCAGCGCGGCCGCTAACGGCCAGCCCGCCATCAGGACGATGGCCGGGGCGACCGTGCCAAGCGCCAGCGCGCCAGCGATCTCGGCGGACGCCGAGCGGGCCTGGTTGCGTAGGTCGAGCCTAAGTTGTACCAGCGCCAGCGGCACGGCCAGCAGCAGCGGAATCCAGAACGGATGCTGGGCGAACAAAACCACGCCGGTTATGGCCAGCCCGCCAATGCCAGCGTAAACCAGCGCCGCCCGTTCAGCGAGCCGGGTGCGGGCGTAATATTTGCCCTTACGCCGGTCCTTGACGGCCACGCGCAGCGGCTGGTCGAGCAGGAAGATCATGAAGGCGGCCACGCCCAGCAGCAGCCCGCCGAACGTGGGCGCAAGCAGCACGCCAACCAGCGCCGGCTCCAGCACAAAGCTCCAGCCGCCGTGCTGGGCAGGCATCGCCACACTCTTCAGGCTCGGCCCGGCCTGCCGCGTCGTTTCCGCTGTCACGCTGCACCCTCTGGACGGTCTATCTTCAGGAATGTCCAGAAATCGTAACTTTCACTGTAGGATTATGCAAGATCGATCCCCGTGTGCTGCACGAGTTCGGTGGGGGAGCGGCGGTGATTCGCTGGCGGGGGAACGGAAAATGTTGCTAGACTGGAACATGTGAGGCTGTCAACAGAGCAGCCTGCAAACCTGCATAATTCAGGAGACTCATCAATGAAGCGTTGCGTAATTTTGGTCCTGCTGGTGCTGCTGGTAGTGAGCGCGGTGGGCGTTAGCGCCCAGGACGCCGCCCCGGCCAGTACCATCACGTTCAACCCGGTCACGTTCACGTTCGGCCCGGAAATCGCCTTGGGCGTCTTCTCGCTGCAGTCGGCGGGCACGCCACCCGAAGCGCCCGCTGCCCCCGGTGGCCCGGTGCCGCCCGGTTCCTACTTCACGTTCTCAGGCACGGCCACGGCGCCTGGGATGTACACGCAAGGGAATGACAACCTGTACGTCTTCCCGGTGTCGGGTTTCGCCCAGTACCCGGCGGATAGTCAGGTCAATCGTGAACTGGCCGCGCTGCAAACGCTGCTGGCCGATCAGCCCGATCTGGCCGGTGTCACCGCTCTGCCGTATCTGCCTCTGGCGACGGGCGGTTTCGCCTTCATCGCGCAGGCCGAATATCTGGAAACGGATACCCTTACCGGCGTGCGCTACCTCACCAGCATCCGCCAGGACGTCGGTGAATCGCTCGACGGCCAGGTGCAGTACGTATTCCAGGGTCTCACCAAAGACGGCCAGTACGTCGTTACGCTGCGCTACTTCGTGCTAACCGGCGTACTGCCCACCACCCCGACCGCTGACCTGAATTACGATGAGTTCGCGGCCAATTACAACCAGTACATCGCCGATATCACCGCGCAGCTCAACGAACTGGACGCCGATGCCTACACTCCGTCGCTGAGCGCGCTCGATGCCTTCGTCGGCACGGTCACGGTAGCGGGCTAAATTCCGTCTGCTTTCACCCGGCGCGAACCAGCGCTAAAACAGTCAATCCAAACGAAATGGGGCGCACAATTATGCGCCCCATTTCGTTGGTCGTGACCGGCCCGACCACGGACCGGTTGTGCTTACTGTGCGGCCGTGAACTGCATCGTGCCGCTGTCCATCGCCTGGTCAAAGTACAGGTCGCCATCGAGGAAGAAGTAGATGGCGATGTTGCTCAACTGCTGCAGGAAAATGGCGTCCTGCGAGCCTTCGGGGCAGGCCATCATCGTCAGCGCGATTGGGCCAAGGCTGATGCTCTGGCCGTCCACCGTATAGGTGCCGCCGCCGCTGTTGCAGTCGGCTTGCACGGCAAACGTGCCGTCGTCATTGAACAGGACCGTGTAGCTGGCCGGGTCGTTCGAGACGATAGTTTCGACTGGGGTCACCGTCTGCATCCACTGCCACGTCGTGCCCGTCAGGACAGGCTCGCTGGCCGGGGCGGCGGGCGCGGCCGTCAGCTGCATCACGCCACCTTCATCCCCGAGGACGATGAACAGGTCGCCGCCCTCGAAGTAATAGGAGGTTGCGTTGGTGATCTGCTGAAACTGGAAGTCCTGCGTATCCTCAGGGCAGCCCATCAGAGTCATCATGCCCGGCCCGATGGTCAGCGTGTTCGTGGCTGCGTCCATCGTAAAGCCACCGCCGCCAGTGTTGCAATCCACCTGCCAGGCGAACGAACCATCATCATTGAAGGTGATGGTGTAGCGCGCTGGGTCAACAGCCACAATCGTCTCGCTCGGGGCCACCGTCTGCACCCACTGCCAGGTCACGCCGGTCAGCGCAGGCTGAGGCACGGGCGCGGGCTGTAGGGTGAGGCGGAAGCCGTCCACCGTGAACAGTTCGAGCCAGCCCTCAACCGTCACATTGTAGGTCGTCACCTGGCCGAGCAGGTCGAGGAACTGCTGGCTGCGCGATTCGGGCGGGCACATGGCGCGGGTAACGCCGCCAACCGTGATCGTCGCGCTGCCATCGGCCGCTGTATACGTGCCGAACGCCGTGTTGCAGTCGGCCTGAATGTTCACCGTGTTATCAGCATTGAAGACGATAGTATACGCTTCGGGGGGCGTCACGGCCTCGGAAACGTTCGCCATCTGCAGGTCAATCCACTGCCAGGTCGTGCCGATCAGCAGCGAAGCTTCGGGGGCCGGCGCGGTGCCGGCAGCGCGGAAGTGCATCACGCCACCATCGGCCAGTGTGATATCGAGCACGCCGTCGCCCAGCACATAGCTGGCGGCGGTACTAAGTTGTGCCTTGAAGATTGCGTCCTGCGACTCGGGCGGGCACATGGCCATCGTGGAAATGCCGAATGCCATCGTCAGGCTGCCATCGTCAGACGACGTATACGTGCCGTTTCCAACGTTGCAATCGGCCTGGAAGCTGAACTCGCCGCTGTCGTGGAACGTGACCGAATAGCGCGTGGGGTCGGCGGCGGCTACGTCGCCGTCAGCCGCGCCGGTGGTACCAGTCCATTCCCAGGTCACATCGGTGAGCGAAGGGGCAATCGGGCGGAATTGCATCGTGCCACTATCCATCGCTTGATCGATAAACAGGTTGCCGTCCTGGAAGAAGTAGACGGCGGCGTTGCTCAGTTGCTGCCCAAAGATGTCGGCCTGCGAGTCCTCAGGGCAGAAGGCCATCGTCGAGCCGCCGAGCATAATCTGGATCGACTGGCCATCGGCGGTATACGACCCAAAACCCCGGTTGCAGTCGAGGGTCAGCGCCAGCGAGCCATCCTCCATGAAGACCACCTGATAGCGGCTGGGATCATTGGCGGTAATCGTCTCAACGGGCGTCACTGTCTGAACCCATTCCCAGGTTGTGCCGGTCAGGCTTGGCCCGGAATCCTGGGCCAGCGCCAGCGCCGGCAGCGCCAGCATCAGCAAGAGACAACACGCGAATAACACAGTCAGCTTCGTTTTCACCGGTGATACTCCTCTGGTCGTGTGCGGGGAATGCGGTACAAGGACCTCAGAATCATTATCGCAGAATCGGGCGCAGGAAAACACTACGGCACTCCGCCGTTTGAGCTTCGGAACAGCCCGCTCGTGTCACAGCAGTCGTAACTGCCCATTCCACGCAATTCAACAGTCCGCTTTCAACTCCATTTGTTGTTATGGTCAATCGTTACGAGCTTCGCTAAAGTCGTGCGTTGTGATCCGCCGGTACCCATTCTGGAATGAACCTGATGACTGAACCGATGCGACTGATTATTGACACCGACGCCGGGGTGGACGATGCGCAGGCCATCATGATGGCACTGGCGCACCCGGGCGTGACCGTCGAGGCGATTACCACGCTGTCCGGCAATATCCACGTGGACAAGGTGGTGCGTAATGTGCTGACCGTGATGGATGTGATGGGCGTGCGGTTTCCGGTTTACCGTGGGGCCGAATCGGCGCTGCTCATTGGCATGCCGCCCGAGGAAGTGCATGTGCATGGCGATGACGGGATGGGTGACTGGCCCGAACGTCCGCCGGTGCGTGGCGAAATTGAGGCTGAACACGCGGCGGCGGCATTGGTGCGCCTGATCAACGAAGCGCCCGGCGAACTCACACTGATCGCGCTCGGCCCACTCACCAATCTGGCGCTGGCTATCAAGCTCGACCCTGAGCTGCCCTACAAGATTAAGCGCTTCGTGTTCATGGGCGGCACAGTCAATGGCCGTGGCAATACCATGATGGTCACGGCCGAGTGGAACATCTACTGCGACCCCGAAGCCGCCGCCCTCGTGCTGGCCAGCTTCCCAGACTCGACGATGCTCTCATGGGAGGCGACGGTCTGGAATCCGCTGCCGTGGGACGTGTACTACGAGTTGAGCGCCGCACCCACTCCCGCCGGCCGCATGTTCGCTGGCATCACCGCCAAAACGCGCGATTTCGCCGAACACCTCAAGCCGCGCCTGCCAGGCTATCTCATCCCCGATCCGTTGGCGATGGCGCTCGTTCTGCAGCCGGAACTGGCCCTCGAGTCGTTTCATCATTACACCGTCGTCGAACTGCGCGGGGAGTACACGCGGGGCCAGACGGTCATAGATTACATGAACCGGTTGCGCAAGCCGGCCAATGTGCTGCACGTGACGAAGCTGGATATGGCCGGCGTGGCGGAACTCTACCGCGCCGCAATTTTGTGATGCCATGACCGATTACGGCAATCTGCGAACGCTGCTCGGCGCGTTCACGGCTGTGCCCGGCGTATCCGGGCATGAGGACGTGATGGCGACTGCGTTTCTTGGCGCGCTGGCCGGTTTTACGGTCGAGCCCCGGATTGATGCGCTGTGCAACGCCATCGCGCGGGTTCCCCCAGCGCCCGGCGCGGCCGGCGGTATGCGGATCGCGCTGGCCGCCCACCTCGACACCGTCGGATTGATGGTCAAGCGGCGCAATGCCGATGGCACGCTCGGCGTCGTGCGCGTCGGTGGTCTCAATCTCAAGGCGGCCCCTGGTGCGGCGGTGAGCGTGGGTGGCCTTCCTGGCATGATCGCGGTGCGCAGCCAGCATCTGGCACGCGCTGGCGAAGGAATCCCCGATCAGGATGACCTGCGCATCGAAATCGGTGCCGCGCTGCCGCCGATGGTGACGACGCCCATCACGTTTGCGCCGCAGACTATCGAGATGGAGGGCGGTTACTACTCCAGCCCGTACCTCGATAACCGGGCGGGCTGCGCCGTGCTGGCCGAAGTGGCGCGCCAGATCGCCGGGCGTACCCCGCACGAGGTATATCTGATCGGCAGCGCACAGGAAGAAACGACCTGCGCGGGTGCGCAGGCGGCATTGGCGGCCATTCAGCCCGACGCGGTGATTGTTGTGGATGGCACGCTGAGTTACGACACGCCAGAGGCGCGGGGAAAGGGTGAGGTGGCGCTTGGACACGGCCCGGTGCTGCTCGATTTCCTCTATGTCAGCGGAATGAACGGCTGGCATGCCCACCCGCGCCTGAAGGAACACCTGGCGAACGTGGCCGCTGGTTTGGGGATAGCCGTGCAGTACGATGCGGTGCATGGGCTGATGAGTGACGCCCGCGCCACCCAGCCGTTGGCGATTCCAAGTGCGCTGGTGGGCCTGCCGATGCGCGGCAAACACGGCCCGTTGGAGACTGTGCAATTGGATGACCTGGCGGGCGTGGTGGCGCTGTTAACCGCTGTGCTGCTGGCCCCGCTGCCTTCGCTAACGAGAGGAGTACCGGGATGAGTACGAACGGCCTTGGTGTGAAAGCCCTCGAAGAAACACTCGCAACGCTGCCCTTTCTGACGCGCGATAACGAGTTGCCCGCCGCGCTGGAGCGGCTGCTGCGCGCCAACGCCCCGTCGGGTGGCGCGGCGCTGCCCGGCGCGATTGGCGATCAGATCGCTACGATTGTGGCGGAGTTGGGGCTGGCCGATGGATTTCTCGGCGAGATCGGCTCGACCGGGAATCTCGGGCTGGCGCTCGGCGTGGAAAAGCCCGCTTCCGACGTGGTCATCTTCGCCCATATGGACCGCCCCAGCTTCAAGGTGCGCGATGCGGCGGCCGGTGAAATCTACCCGGTGTGCGCCATCCGCTACCCCGAAGGCGAATACCACGCAGCGATGAAGGCCATGCGCTTCGAGGATGGCAAACTAATCGTGGGCGCGCGCGGCATCCTCACCTCGGTGCAAGCGGGCGGCAAAGGCACGCTCACCTTCACGGCGGGCGAGGGTGAACTGCGCTGGTACGACATTCTGACGGTGGACGCCGAGCCGGTCTTCCGCGACGGCATGGTGCACGGCACCGGGCTGGATAATTGCCTGGGTGTGGTTTCGTCGCTGGGGGCGGCAGCGGCCCTCAAGCGCCACGAGGCGGCCTTGAAGGAACGGGGTGCGCGTTTACTGTTCGTCTTCACCGACCATGAGGAAGGCATTCCCGAGGCCTTCTTCGGGCATGGCGCGGCGCGGTTGGCCTATGCCACTCCGCCGCCTGTGCTGGGTGTGATTGATGCCGACGCGCACGGCGCCAACCCCTCCAGCCCGCCGGTCACCGGGGGCGGGGCCAGCCACGGCAGCGTTTCAGCCTGGGGGCGCGGCTCGTACGTACCGCCCGATTATCTGCGCCTGGCGCTCGACCGCGCCGCCCAGCTCGACGCGGTGCGCCCCGGCGTCGTCCAGTTCAACACCGGCTATCAGTCGCGCAGTGACGACCTGCCGGCTTTTCGCTGGACGAAGGTGCTCGGCATGATTGGCGCGCCGATGACCGACGCCCACACCGCCGAGGAGGCGGCGCTGATGGCCGACGTGAAGGCCGCCGCCAGTTGGCTCGCGCACTACACCGCAGCCGTCATCGAGCGCGGGAAAGCGGCGAAAACCGGCTGACATTTGCCTCTTAGCAAGTGGTTGACATGC
>JAEURB010000358.1 GCA_016788435.1 Anaerolineae bacterium
GTTGAACCTGGAGGTAGGATTGCGGAAAAAAGCGAGCAGCGCCTGCCCCGCCCAAGGGGGCTCTTCAGTCCCTTGCCTGCGTCATTCTGTCTCGTTGTCTCTTTCGTTCTTCTCTCAGCATCTGTATCTAATCTTTGATTCTGTCTCGTTGTCTCTTATTGTCACACGTTTGCTAATTGTTCGGCGCTTTTCCCCCTCCTGCCGAGCGGGGAGGGCTGGAGGCGGGATTTGGTACAGCGGGGAGCATTCACGGCGCAGTCTTTTTCCCCTCTCCGCACGCGGAGAGGGGTTGGGGGGTGAGGTTTCTTCGGAGAGAGGGCAGCGAGCTACCGGCCAACAGAAGCGCCGGCTTCCCAAGTGCTATCTGTTGTAGCCTCAGGCTTCGCTTCGTGTTAGGATGGGAGTGACACGTTCACTCTTGCTGAACACGCGCACCTGTGAAACGGAGGCCGCTTTGTCCCAGGATCGCAAATTCGAAATCACTGACGCCCGTCGGGGCGCGGCCCTGACGATTCGCGTCGTCACGCAGGCGCAGCGTGCCGGCCTGGCCGGGGTTCTGGAGGATGGCATCATCAAGGTGCGTCTGACTGCGCCCTCGGCCGGCGACTCCGCCGCCAATGATGAATTGCTCGACTTTCTGTCTGGCGTCATCGGTGTGCCAGCCAGCCAAATGGAAATCGTGGCCGGAACCTACGAGCGTGACAAGATCATCAGCATCGAAGGCGTGACGATTTCCAGCGTCGAGGCTGCGCTCCAGCGCGCAGGCCTGTAGGAGCGCCGGTAGATGGCCTGGAAGCCGGCCGTTCCCGCGTGCCTGCTCCTGTTGCTGGCCTTGGCTGGATGTTCGGGCGCACCGGCTACGGCCGTACCCACCCTGACGCTGATTCCGCCGACATCCACGCCGACCTCGACCCCGGCTGGTCCAACCGCGACCCCCCAGCCGTTGACCTCTCCCGCCGACCTAGAAGCAACGCGTCCCGCCGCCACGCAGGCGCAGGAGGCATCACCCGGCCTGTCACTGGTGGATGTGGACCCCGTCGCGGCCGATCTGGCAGCCCTTGCCCAGCGCCTGCTCGCTGAACAGCTTGACCTGCCGGTGCGTCGCGTCGAAATCGTAGATGTGCAAGCGGTCGTCTGGCCCGATACTAGCCTCGGCTGCCCGCAGCCTGACCAGATGTACGCGCAGGTTCTGGTTAATGGTTACCGGATTGTCGTCAAGGCAGCCGGTGAGGAAGTGATTTTTCACACCGATTTCGATCGCGCGCTGCGCTGCCCCGCCGGTGATGAGGTGCTGCCGCCTGGCGTGAATCTGCCCGAGGCGACGCCCGAAGCCGGCTCCTAAACCGGCAATGGAAGCGCCAGCCCGGTGCGGCCCTGTAATTCGCCAAGCGCCTGAAAGGCGGAAACACGTACAGCTTCGTGCCGGTCGCGCAGCGCGCTATACAGCGGCCGTAGGCCCGACTTCACGCCCAGACTGCCGAGGTTGAGCGCGGCCAGCGCCCGCTCGTGGTGGTCACCTTCCTGCAGCACGCGCACCAGCAGTTGATTGCCCGCTTGCCCGGCTGGAATGGTCTCGCCGCGATGGGCGGCCCATAGCGCCAGCCAGTCCATTTCGGCTGGTGCAACTTGGGGCGGCGTCAGCGTGGCGGCGCGGCCGTACTGGATCTCCTCGAACGCTTGCTGGGCTGCTGAACGGACGTACCACTGCTCGTCCTCGAGGAAGGCGCGATAAATCGCGATGGCCGCCCACGGAGTACGAATGCGCCGCAGCCCGAAGATCGCCGCCCGGCGCAGCAGCATGTCCTCGTCTTGAACGGCCTCGAACAGCACTGGGTAGCCGTCATCGGGTTGGGCAGCCAGCGCCTCGGCCGCCACTTGGCGAATCGCCTCGCTGCTTTGTGTCAGCGCTATCAGCAGTTCCTGCAAGGCATCGTCGCTGCGAATGCCGCCTAAACCGATGGCTGCCGCCAGCGCCACCGGCGCTTCCCGATCCTGAATCAGCGAACCGAGATCGCGGACCGCTTCGGGAA
>JAEURB010000367.1 GCA_016788435.1 Anaerolineae bacterium
GGAAAGGCGCTGAGGGTGAAGTCTTTGGCCTCGAAGAACAGGCCGGGCCGTACCTCAAGCAGCTTGATTTCGACCGGCAACCGTTCGAAGCCCAGCACGACGCCGAACAGCAGGTTGTGTACGCGCTCCAGCGTGGCCCGGCTGCCGTAGATTTCCAGCGTTTCGAAATGCTCCCAGCGCGCGAAGGTGGAAACCAGCCCACCCAGCCCCAGTATATGGTCGAGATGCGAGTGGGTGAGCAGGATGTGGTTCAGGCGCTTGAAGCCGATGCCGCTGCGGAGGATTTGCCGCTGCGTGCCTTCACCGCAGTCAATCAGGAAACGGTGGTCGCCGGCCAGCACCGCCTGCGCCGACAGCCCGCGCTGAATCGAGGGCGCGGAGGCTGATGTACCCAGGAAGACGATCTCGAACACGGCCCTCAGCCCCCTTGCTGCACGGAGATCTGGCCAATGACCAGGCGCGTGCTGCGCACAAAGAGCCGGTCATAGACAGGCAGGCGGTCACCCGTCGAGCGGTCGTAGCCGCCGATGGACAGGAAGTAACTGCCGTCCGGCAGCGTCCACGGCAGGTCAATGTAGGTGACCTGAATGAAGACGTCGCGCGGGTAGAGAGTTTCCGGGCGCACGCTGATCGAGTCGTTCTGCGCTACCGGCCGCGCGCCCATGTCGGCCTGCAGGTGGGTGAACAGCATCAGGTCGGGCGGCACCTCGCCGTCCACACGCCAGTATTCCGGCACCGAAAGCAAACCGCCGGGCTGGAAGGTGCCGCCGAAGGTTTGCACGTAGCCGAGGAAGGCGAGATTGCCGCCAAAGCGCACCGGCGGGGCTTCTACCTGCCAGCCGCCCGGCGATTCAGGCGGATAGGCCACGGGGGCAGTGGTGGTGAAGACGCCGGCCGTATCGGCCAGTTGCTCGCTGACTTCCATCACCAGCACGCTGTCGGGCGGAAGCTCGGGGCCGGAAAGCAGATGACCGTAATCCAGCCAGCGCCGCACATACGGGTTGGCGTTGGCGAGGCCATCCGGCTGCAGAAAGACCACCTGCTGGCGCGCACCGCCATCGGCCAGGATCAGCCCGATTCCACAGTCCACCAGCCGGATTGGGGCATCCTGCCGGTGCATCATCGCGGCCAGTATCTGCCAGTCAGCCAGTTCGCGCCCATCAGGGTGCAGGTTGTTGGTGCACACGACCGAGGGGATATTGTGCGCGGTCTCGTCGAGATAGTGGGCCAGCGCGCCGATACGCTCCTGATAGGCAGCGCGCATCTCCGGCAGTTCCGGCCAGCGCGTATACAGGTCGCGCGCCGTCCAGCCAATATTGAACAGGACGAGGGCGGTCAACCCGCCGATGAAGGTCAGCCGCGCGGGCCGGGTCTTCATTCTGCGGTAAACGGCCAGCACGCCGAGGCCGACGAAGAGGGCGATGACGGGCAGCAGCGACGAGAAATAGATGAAGCTGGGGCTGCCGGAGTGAAAAAGCACCTGCGGAAGCAGCAGAGCGAGCGCCAGCAGGGCCAGGGCGAAGCGCGGCTTGCGGAAGTTCCGCGCGGCGGTGGCAATTCCGATGACCATCAGTACGCCGCCGACGAGGTCAATCAGCGGGCGGCCAGGGTAATTCCAGGCGGGATTCGGGTCGCCGTCGAAGACCAGGCCGCCAATCCCCTGCACGATGCTGGTGAGATTGACCGCGCCGGCATCGAATACACGGCGCGAACCCGAGAGCGCCGGATTTTGCAGGCTGGCGATCAGATACGGTGTCGCCACCACAATCAGCAGCACGAGCGCGAACCATGTATAGCTGAACATGCGGCGGGTGAGCGGCTGGCGGGTGAGCACCATATAGGCGATGAAGATAACGGCCACCAGCACGACGAAGAAGGCGGCTGGAGAGATGTAGAAGCCGAGGCCGAGCAGGATTCCGAGCGAGGCAAACGTGAGCGTGCCGGGGTCGTGGCGCAGCGGCCGTCCGTGAATCGGGAAGGCGCGCGCCAGCAGAAGCAGCACCAGCGCCACATAGACCGGTATCGCCGCTTCAGCCACCGTCGAACGGGCCAGCAGGATGGCGAGCATATTGGCGGCTACCAGGCTCATCGCCGCCAGCCCCGCCGCCGGGCCATAGAGCGTGCGGCCCAGCGAATAGACGGCGGCCACGGCCACCATGCCGAGGAGGAAGGGCAGCATGCGGCTGGCGAACAGGCCGACACCGATGAAACTGGTCAGGGCGGCCTGCGCCTGAGCGTACAGCCCCTCGCGCCCGCCCTGCTCGGTACCGAGGTCGTAAAACACCTCAATGCGGCCCTGGCGCGCGGTTTCCACCAGGCGCAGGGTCGTCAGTTCACGGTCATTGAAGCCGGGCGGCAGCGCGGAAAGCGCCGTCAGGCGCAGCGCGGCGCTTGCCAGCAGGATCAGCACCGCCAGCCAGAAGGCGACGCGGCTCACTTTCAAAACACGAACTCCTGTCCATCGCCGCCGGCGCGCAGCCCGCTACAAGGCCGTCGCCCAAGCCGTAAACGCCAGCACCGCCACGCCGAACAGCAGCGTGATCCACGTCAGAATCGTCTCGCGCCGGGTCAGCCGGGCGGCTTCGGCCGGGTCACCCTTGCCATGATCGGCCAGCAGCTGCGCCCGTTCAAGGGCCGGAGCAGTACCAAATTGCAGCAGCAACCCGAAGCCGATCATCCCGAGAAAAGCGAGATGCTTGAGCAGCATCGCCACGCTCCACTCGTTGCCGAATTGTAGCATGCCCTCGTAGTGCTCATCGCCAGACATCTGGATGAAGCCGGTGAGGAGCAGCACGACCAGCGCGAAGTTCGTCCACGGCACGAAACGCTTGCGGATGATGCGCCAGAAGGCGTGCGACTGGGCCTGTTCGCCGAGCGTTTTGCGGGCGGCCGGCACGACCAGCAGCAGCAGCGTGGCCAGCCCGCCGATCCAGATGACGGTGGCGATCAGATGGACGAAGTAGCTAATCGCAAGGGCGGATGGGGGCAAGGCCCAATGCCTCCGGGCTGTCAGGCGCGCGCGGCGGGCGGAAATCGTCCCCGCAGTATTTGGCCATGTTCGCCAGTTCAATATACGCAGGACGAGTATACCCGTCTGGCGTAGTGACTGCCCACCAGGTTTCCTCGTTTTCGGCTGTCCAGCCGGGGTCGGCAATATAGATGGCGCTCATCAGGCCCACCCACGGCCGCCAGTGCTGCGCCGCGTATTCGTAGGCTGCTACCATCAGCCGGGCCTGTTCCTCGGGGGTCACGGCGAACCACTGCATCGAGGGATGCACGGTATCGGTGGTGTAGCCGGTTTCGAGGATGGCCATTTGCCGCGCGGCGTCGCCATTGGCGATCATGATGCGGCGCAAGTCTTCGATGCGCCGGAAGCTGAAGAAGCGGTGGCCGCCCGGCCCATCTTCCGGGGCGACATCCGGCGCGGTGTAGCCCGGGGCATGCGCGCCGATTACATCCACGTACTGCTGAAAATCGAGGTCGTACAACTGCTGCAGGAAGACATCATCCGGCGTGGCCGTGGCGTCGTGATTGCCGGTAGGGGCCATGCCCGCCGAAATCAGGATGGCGTTTGGGTCGGCGGCGCGGATGGCCTCGCTGCATGCCCGAAGCAGCGCCACGTAACCGGCCGGGTCGGGCGGGCGGTTGCCCCACTCGCGGGACAGGTTCGGCTCGTTCCAGATCTGGTAAGCGGCCACGCGGCCGCGATAGCGCTCAGCGACCGTGCCGCAGTAGCGCCCGAAATCGGCGGGATCGTCCGGCGGGGCGTCCACATAGTCCACGCCGCGCTCGCCTGTCTGATTCGGGTGCGTCCATAGTGGCGCGTCGGTCAGGCGGACGACGAGTTTCAGGCCGCGCCGTTCAACCTCGTCGAGAAGCTCGTCGGCACGGCCAAACAGCCATTGATCGCGCTCAGGTTGCACGTCCTCCCAGGCGAAGGTTTGCTTGACGTGGCTGAAATTCATCAGCCGCACCCAATCGAGGTGCGTGCCCGCCCAGCCGTTATCCCACCAGAGGAAGGATTGGATGCCGTAGGTGAGGGAAGTGAACGGCGGATTGGTGACAGCGAAGCCGTAGAACGGGTCGGGCGATGATTGCGGCACACTGAGGACGAGGGCGATGCCGATGAGGAGAATGGCGAGAAAGAGCAGGCGGCGGATCACGAACCACCCCTCACCCCCGGCCCCTCTCCCACGCAAGCGGGGAGAGGGGGAGAACACGCCCCACTCTGCGGAAATGGTTCGAACGCTACATTCCAAACCTCACCCCTGCCGCTCTCCATGCTGGAGAGGGGTCTGTACTGCGTGGGAGCTTCCTCTACCTCTCCGAATCGGAGAGTGAGTTGGTGGGTGAGGTTGGGCGCGGCTGACAGCCAGCAGTCCCCTCTCCCCGCTTGCGTGGGAGAGGGGCAAGGGATGAGGGGTTTCATGCTACTGCCCCTGCATGGCTTCGTAGGCGCGGTTCCAGTCACGGACGGCGTCGAAGACCGGGCGGAAGGCGAACTCTGGCCCAATGATCGAGTACGGCACGTTCTCGTTGTCGGCGCTCCAGCCCGCCTGCGGGCCGTAGTTGAGATTCCACAGGAACGCGAGGCGCACATCGCCGCTGTCGCGCATGAAATCGAGCGCCTTGACGGTGAAATCGCGCTGCTCTTCGAGCGTGTTGTCGTACGAGAACTCAAGGCCGGCTGGCACGCCTTCCAACCCTTCGGCGCTCGGCCAGCCGAACTCGGTCACGCACAGCTTCTGGTCGCCGCCCGCCACCTGAACCTTGCTGGCGTAAGTTTCGAGCGTGCTGCGGAAGCTCCAGCTATGGTGCGGGTTGTCGAACGGCCCCCGGAACTGGGCGGTGGGGTCGTTGGGCGCAGCGTCCCAGGTATAATCCGGGCTGAGGTTGATGCCATTGTGGTGCGCGCCGACGCAATCAGCGAAGTTGAGCAGGCCAGCTGAAATCATCTGGTCCATGTAAACGAAGTCATCCCACGCTCGCACGCCGTCGCTGAGGCCGGTGGGTGAGAGCGCCCCACTGACCACGATCACGCCAGGATCAACCGCCTTGATGGCGTCATGCGCCGTTTGGAGCAGGGTGACATAATTGGCCGCGCTCAGGCCGCCGGTACTCGTCCACTCGCGGTCCAGGTTCTGCTCGTTCCAAACCTCAACAGCCTGAATCTGGCCCGGATAGCGTTCGAGCAAGGCGGTGACGAACTCGGCGTACTCAGCGGGGTCGGCCGGCGGGCCATGCCGCGAGGTATCCACGCCCGGCTCGCGCGCCCACTCCGGCGCGGTAACGACCGAAACCAGCACTTCGACGCCCTTTTCGGCCATCGTCGGGATATAGAGATCGGTCAGATACCAGTCGAAGGCGTCGTCCTCCGGCTCCATATCCTCCCAGCGCACCTGCATTTTGGCCCAGTGCAGGCCTAACTGATCGTGCGTGACATTGGCCCAGTCTTCCATCAGGTCGTAGCTGACCTGCACCTGTGTGCCCAGTTCGAAACGATCCACATCCACCGGAAGCGGCGTCGGCGTACTTGTCGGCACCACAGCGGCGGCCACTGCTGCGGCATCCACGGTGGGCTGCTGCGCCGGAATCTCAGTGGCGGCCGGCGCGGGCTGCGTGGCAGTGGGCGGGAGGAGTGTCAAAGTCACCTGCAAGGTGGATGTTTCGGTGGGCAGGGCCACGCTTTGCAGGCTCATGCCAGGCCCGGTGCCGCCGATGGACGGGAAGGCGACGTAAATCGCAACGAAGGTCGCGGATGCCATAATGAAGGTGATGCCTGCCCACAGGAAGACGAAACTGCGCATCTGCTTGCGGAACCTGACCTGCGGAGACTGATTCATTGGCCCTGTCACTTTTCTCGCTCACCCTGATGGCTCTCATCCCCTGCCCCTTCTCCCAAGTGGCGAAGGGGTATTTCCCTCTCCACTTGCCGCGCGTAGACACAGCGGTTCGGAGAGGGATTAAGGGTGAGGGCTTGCTTCTAGCGCGCCGCGGCCAGCGCGTCGCAGGCCGGGCAGCTTCCATCTGGCCGGATCATGGCGTAACCCGCCTGCGGGTCGGATCCATAACCGGTGAAATCCACGTTCCACACGATCATCAGGCGCACCTTGCCGCTTTGCGAGGCGATGGCGGCGGCTTCGGCCAGCCACGCAGCCTGCTGCTGAAGCGTCACGTTCTGCGCCCACGAGAAATAGCTCGGCAGCGCCGGGAAACCCTCCGGCGTCAGATAGCCCAATTCGGTGAAGCAAATTGGGCGCTGGCCGCCGATCAGGTTCCAGTAGGTATTGAGCATACCGGGGAAGTAGCGCGTGTAGTAATTGTCACGCGGGTCACCGCCGGACTGCGACGGCCCGACGATGCCCTCGTTATAGTGCGCGCCGAGGCAGTCCATCCACTGCGCGCCGCCAGCGGCCACCAACTCACCTACCCAGCGGTCGTCGTTCATCACACGGCCGGGGTACGCGCCTTCCGCGCCGGTCGGTGCGGGCGCGCCGCTGATGACCATGACGCCCCCATTCGCGCCCTTGATGGCCTGATAGGCCAACTGCAGCATCTGGGCGTAGGTCGCGCCGCTGATATGCCCTTCCGGCCATTCGCGGTCGAGGTTCGGCTCGTTCCACACCTCGATGGCATCTGGCCCGTAGCCCGCTACTCCGCCGAGGAAGCTGGCGAACTGCTGCATGTAGCCCGTGCCGCCATTACGCAGGTCTTCGGGCGAACCGACGACGCCGAGCAGGATTTTGAAGCCGCGCCCATGCGCCTCATTGATCACCTGCTGGGCGGCCGAGGGATCCATGCCGGGGCCGTAGCGCAACTGAACCTTCATCCAGTTCATACCGGCCTGCTGCATACGGCCAGCGCCACCTGTGCCGGTGCCTGTGACGTGGCCGCCGTATTCGAATTGGCCGCCGACGATGCTGCCCGACCCGGGCGCGGCCGCGATGGGGCCTTGTGCCGGCGCAGAAACGGCCGTCGCCACAATCACAACCGGTTCTGGCGTATTGGTCGCCAGCGGGGTCGGGCTGGGCGTCGGCGTCGGGGTCTCGGTGGGCGTGGGGGAAGGCAGGAAGACGGACACGGCCGCCCCGCCGCGCTGCGCTTCTGGTTCGCCGCCCTGCGACACCGCTACGTTGACAGCGTAGTTGCCTTCGGGGGCGGCAATCGTCGCTTCCAGCGGCTGATCGAGCCCGGTCACGGCCTCGCCCACCATGCCCGACGCATTCTCAATCGTCCAGCGCAGGGCCAATTCGGCCGAACCGGCACTGGGCGGCACGCCGAGTTTGAAAGTATCCAGCACGGTGAATAGTTCGGGGTTCACGCCCTGAGCCTGCAGGTCGTCAAACGCGACGCCGCCGAGCGCCAACGGCGCGAACTGCGCCAGCCGGGCACTGAGCGCCGAGGCGTTCGCCAGCCACATGCGTGAGACTGGCTGTCCGCTCTCGTCGAGATAGTCGAGATACGGCTGGCCTGCGGTTTCGTCCACGCCAGCCTGCGCCGCATAACCATCGAGCCGGGCCGTGAATGGCTGCCCGGGCAGAATCGTGCCACCGGCGCTGAACTCCGAATCAATCACCACATCGCCGAGCGCCGAGAGCGCCTGGTCGTAGCCGATGGGTACGAAGGCCGCGCCGTCCTGGCGAATGGAGCGCGCCGGCAGGGTGAGCAGCACCTTCTCGCGCGGCATCTGGCCGGCAGCAAAGGCGGCGATCTGCTGCGCCAGCCCACCCTGCCCATAGGCGGCGGGGTCTTCGGGCAGGCGAATCTGCACGGCATCGGCCGACGTGCCAAGCGCCGCCCAGTCATAGGCGCCAGTGTCGAGCGTGCCATCCTCGGCCAGTTCGGGCGCAGGCACGGCCACGATGACCTGTTTGCCCGTGCCAGCCAAATCGGCCCGCACCGCCGCCACGAAATCGCTGAACAGCGCGCGGGTATCATCCGGCAGGTCGCGATAGTCAATCAGCACACCGTCATAGGCGCTGGCGGCGAAGGCGGCCAACTGCGCGGCGTGATTGGCGCGCTGCGCGTTGTTGCGCAGGATCGCCGCCACGGTGCCGGGGTCAGTGGCGCGCGGGTCAGCATAATTGCGCACGGCCGGGATGACCTGGTAGGGGGCGGATGGATCGAAGCCAGCCGCGAGACTGCCGGTCAGGCTGCCCGTAAGCGTCGGCTGCAGGCCAGCGGGCGAAACGATGGTCGCGGCATTGGCCACGTCCGGCGTGAGGGTTTGGGTGACGTCAATCGCAGCCAGCACGACCGGGTCGGTTTGCGGCTGAGCGGCGAACAGCGCGGCGAAGGCGGGCAGAGCCGCGACATCGGCCACCACCTGCGCCCCTTCGATGGATGACGGGATGTAGCGGGGCATTTCGCCCTGCGTCCAGCCATACAGGTCGAGCCGCTCGGCAGCCTGCCCGGCGGGAATATCGAAGCTCAATCGCAGCGACTCGGGCGGCTCACCCTTCTGCGCGAGCGCGAAGGCGGCGCTGGCGAGCGTTCGATCTGGCACAGCCGGGACTGCGCCGGAACCGGCCGGGAGCGCATCAATCGCCACCGCATAATCGGCCGATTCACCCTGTGCGCTGACGGCGATGCCCGTCGCGCTGACGACGGGCGAAGCGGCGCTGATCGGCGTGTAGTCGGGGCCAAACAGGCGCTCGGCCAGATTAACCGGCGGCAAAAACAACCCGGCACCCACCAGAACGGCGACGACGAGCAGCGTGACGAGGCCGGTGATCCAGCAGCCACAACCAGCACGGCGAGGCGCTTTCACCCGTTCGAATTCGGGCAGTTCACCGGTTTCAACAGGGGTTTCGGTCATGCAGGGTCCTTGAGTTGAAAGTGCACAGTTGAAACCTCACCCCCGGCCCCTCTCCAATCTGGAGAGGGGAGACATGCAAGGCGTGCGAGCGTACTGCCCCCTCTCCGAATCGGAGAGGGGGTTGGGGGTGAGGTTTGCTAGTTCGCCAGCGCGTCGCAGGCCGGGCAGCCGCCGCCGGGCCGGATAATGGCGTAACCCGCCATCGGGTCGGCGCCGTAGTTCGAGAAGTCCACGTTCCAGATGATCATCACCCGCACGCGGCCGCTGCTACGCGCCATCGAAACGGCCTGATCCAGCCAGGCGGCCTGCTCACCGACCGAGGTATCGCCCGCCCACTGGAAACCGGCCGGCAGACCGCCCAGCCCTTCCGGCGACAGATAACCGAGTTCAGTGAAGCACAGCGGTTTGCGCCCGCCGAAGGCGTTCCAGTAGGTGTTGACCATGCCCTGGTAGTAGCGGGTGTAGTGGCTGCTGCTGCCGCGCGGGTCGCCGCTGGTTTGGCTGGGCGGCAGGATGCCCTCGTTGTAGTGCACGCCAACGCAGTCCATGTAGTTGGCCGCGCCGGCCGCCGCCATGCCCTGCACGTAGTAGTTGTCATCGCAGCCCGCGCCGGTGCAGCCGCCGAAGAAGCCAGTGGGAGCAGGCGCGCCGCTGATGACCAGCGTGTTCGGATTACTGGCCTTGATGGCGTTATAGGACTGGGCGAGTAACTGCGTGTAGCTTTGCGGGCTGATGCTGCCTGACGGCCACTCGCGGTCAATATTCATCTCGTTCCAGACTTCGATGGCATCGGCGCCCTGGGCCGCCACGCCGCCGACGAACTGGGCGTAGGACTCGAAATAGCCGGGAGAATAGAGCGCGCCCGGTTCACCGACGATGCCGAGCAGGATGTTGAAACCGCGCGCGTGAGCGTCGTTGATCATGCCCGCCGCCTCAGCCGGGTTCTGGCCGGGGTGGAAGCGCCACTGGCGCTTGACCCAGGTCATGCCGGCGCGGTGCATCTGGTCACTGGCGTACTGGCTCCAGTCAGCGACGTGGCCACCGTAGCCGAAGCCCCGGCTGGTAGCGGTATTCGCCACTGGCGCGGGCAGTTCGCCGGGCAGCCCTTCGGCAGGCGCGGAGTCCACCGGGCTGACGACAACCGGTCCCGGTTCATTGGCGGGCGCAGTTTGGCCGGAGGTGAACGAGCCTTCCGGCACGGGAATGGTCAGCGGCGCATCCACCCAGATTTGCGGCAAGCCACTCACCTGATCGGCCGAGACGTTGAGGAGGTCAATGGCGATCCAGCCGTACTGGCCGCCGGGAAGCACGCCACGCAGCCAGTAATCGCCGGGCGCGCGGCCATCCAGCCGGAAGGTCGTTCCCGCCGGGACGATGACAATTCGCCGCCATTCGGTGCCTGGGCCGCTGCGCAGCCAAGCGTTGTCGTTGGTCGTGGTGTCCACCCAATTCTGCGCGAAGACGCCGGTGGTCATCAGCAGCAGGCCGAGCAGGGACAACAGCAGAATGGCGCGAGTGACTGTACGCATGGCGCGGCGTTCCTCTCTCTCGTGAAACGGTCGAACGAGGGCGTTCCATCGCCAGTACACCCCTGATGGGCATTGTAGCAGACGGCCGCGCCGGGGTTCAATTCGCCGTAGGGTGAGCGCCTAGCGGGCGTTCATCCTTCCCGCTGGCGGGTGTACACTTCAGGAACGGGTTACTCATAATCCGCAACCCGTCACTATTCTCACCGGAGCGCCCTCCCCCATGAACTTCTATGCCACGATTGCGCGCTATTACGACTCGGAACACGCCGATAAGGACGAGGATTTGGCCTTTTACAGCGCCCTCGCCAGCGAGCAGGACGGGCCGGTGCTGGTGATCGGCAGCGGTACCGGGCGCATCGCCGTGCAGCTGGCGTTGGAGGGCCATACCGTCGAAGGCATCGAAATCGAACCGGCCATGATCGAACGGGCGCGGGCCAGGCTGGCGGCTCATCCGCAGCTCAAGAATCGCCTGACCTTTCACCAGGCCGACGCGCTGACTATCGAACTACCGAGCAGGTTCGCGCTGGTGATCATCCCCTACAACACCTTCATGCACTTCCTCACGCAGGATGTGCAGCTGGCGCTGCTCAAGCGCATCAAAGGCTGGCTGCAGCCCGGCGGCGCGCTGGCCCTCGACCTGCCGAACGCGGGCGAGGCCTTCGCCACCCAGGACACCGAAGCCATCATTCTTGAGCGCACCTTCCTCGAACTGGAGAGCGGCCACCTCGTCATGCAGCAGTCTTCCAGCCGCCTCGACCGCGTCGAGCAGTTGATGGATGTGACGTGGCTGTACGACGAAATCGGCGGCGAGGGCGAGGTCAAGCGCACCGTCGTGCCGGTGCAGATCCACTACTTCTTCCTCAGTGAACTGACGCTGCTGCTGGAAGCCAGCGGCTTGCAGGTGGACGAGGTCTACGGCGATTTCGACGGGATGCCGTTCGTGGATGGTTGCCCGCGCATGATCGTGGTGGCCCGCACATGAAGCGCTGGATCGTGGCTGTTGGACTGCTGATGCTGCTGGCGGGCTGCGCGGATGAGACCGCCACGCCAGCGCAAGGCTACAGGCTATCAGCGCCCACGCTGGCTCCATCGCCGGTGAGCAATCCATTGTCCGCATTGCCCACCGCCGCGCCGACGCTGATTCAGGGCCAGAACGCGCCCACCTATGCCGCCCTCCCCAGCGGCGGCGAACTGCCCCTGCTGCCCGCGGGAACGGCCGACAGCGCATCGGCCAGTATGCCGATTCACGTCACTGGCGTGGATG
>JAEURB010000373.1 GCA_016788435.1 Anaerolineae bacterium
TGCACCCGATCCGCGATTTGTCCACACTGTGGAAGCTCTATCGTCTCCTGCGCCAGCTCAAGCCCGATGTCGTCGCCACGCATACCGCCAAAGCCGGCTTCGTCGGGCGGGTGGCGGCGTGGCTGGCCGGCGTGCCGGTCATCGTCCACACCTATCATGGCCACGTCTTCACCGGCTACTTTTCGCCGGCCAAAACGCGCCTGTTCCTGCTGCTCGAACGCTTCGCGGCGCGCCTGTCCGACGCCATCATCGCGCTCACGCCCGGCCAGCGTGATGATTTGGTCAACGTCTATCACATCGCCCCGGCCAGCAAGTTCACCGTCATGGGCTATGGGCTGGACTTGAGCGCGTTCGCCGCCGCGCAGCGCCAATCGGGGGGCTTCCGCCAGGCGTGGGGCGTGGCCGGTGACGCGCCGCTGATCACCATCGTCGGGCGGCTGGCCCCGGTCAAAAATCACGCGCTCTTCCTGCAGGCGGCGGCCAAAGTGCGCGAAGTATTGCCTGCCGCGCGCTTCGCCATCGTCGGTGATGGCGAGCTGCGGGCCGAACTCGAAGCGCAGGTGGATGCACTCGGTCTGCGCGACGCGGTCTTCTTCACGGGCTGGCAGAAAGATGTCGTGCCGGTTTACGCCGGTAGCGATGTGCTGGTTATCAGCAGCGTGAACGAGGGGACGCCGTTCACGGTCATCGAGGCGATGGCGGCCGGCTGCCCGGTCGTTTCAACGGCGGTCGGCGGGGTGCCCGATTTCCTCAATCATGGCGAACTGGGCAAGCTCGTGCCGAGCGGCGATGCCGATGCGCTGGCCGCCGCCCTGGTTGAGACGGTGCAGCAGCCGCCTGATGCGGAAGCCTTGCGCGCGCTGATCGTCGAGCGTTACGGCATTGACCGCCTCGTTCGTGATCTTGATGCGCTGTACAAGGGCTTGCTGGAGAAGAAGAAGTTACGAGAGCCGAGTTGAGAGTAATGCGTTGCGAGTGAAGAACGCGGGCCGTTGAGCCGGACAACGCCTGAGGCCGATGATGATTAGCAAAAAAGCGCGGAGTACCAACAGGGGCTGAAGCCCGCTGCGTAGGCGGATCAGCCAGGTGGGCAAGGGGCTGAAGCCCCCTGTTGCGCGGGATGATTGCCTACGTCATTTTGTTAACCACTTTTAGGCTCAGGCGGCAACACCCACTATCTCCCCTCAATGCGTCACCCGTTTTGCAGGAAGTCGCGCAGCGTGAGGTGGAAACGCTCCGGCTCGTCCATCATCGGGAAGTGGCCGCTGCGCTCGAACCACGCGACCTTGGCGCTTGGCAGGCAGGCCTTCAGCACCTGCGCCTGCTTCGGGTCCACGATGATATCTTTCTTGCCGTAGACGCCCAGCACCGGCATGTTCAGGCGGCTGACGCTGTTGCGCAGGTCGGTTTCGCGCAGCGTGGTGATGCTTTCGATGAACGGAGCCAGCGCCAGTTTGGAGACATCGTCGGTCAGCATTCGCCCCAGTTGGCCGCCGTCACGGCCCATGAAGTAGGCGTAACCGCGCAGGAACGGCCGGAAGCCCGTCTGGAAGACGTGGTAGAGCGCGGGCTGTTTTTCGCCGAGCGAAATCCAGGTTCGGCTGGCCGCCATCTTGAGCAGCGGGCTGAGCGAGGAGCCTTGAATCGGCGAGCCGACGACGATCACTTTCACCACCCGCTCGGGGGTGCGCAGAGCCGCGCTCAATGAGACCGTACCGCCCATCGAATGGCCGACGAGCGGGGCTTTGGCGATGCCCATGCGGTCCATGAACGTTTCGACCATCGTCACGAAGTTGGTGACGCTGAAGTTGCCAGACTGGTCGCCCGAGTCGCCGAAGCCGAGGAAATCGATCGCGTACATGCGGAAGTCACGGCCGAGCAGCGGTATCGTATCGCGCCAGACGGCCCACGAATTAAGCCACCCATGCAGCAGCAGCACGGGGCGTCCGCGCCCGTACACCTCGTAGTGAACGATGCCCTGATCGGTGACTAAGGTGGCCACAGGCCTTCTTCCCCCAACCCCTTCCCTCGAATCGGGAAGGGAGAAACTGCCCCGCTAGCGGCCGTCACGCCCACCTTGTTCCACGTGTAGCGAACGGATTCATCACCCCGCTGTGCTGGCGCTGGTATCCATCTCTTCGAGGATCGAGTAGAGCAGTTCCAGCAGCACGTTCTTGACGCTTTCCTTGTCGTTGGCGACGCACGGCAGCAGCTTGATGCCGTCCTCGATGCGCAGGGCGATCCGCAGGTCTTCGATGCTCCAGGCATCGGTCAGGTCCTGCTTGTTGGCTGCCACCACGAAAGGAGTTGGCGCGTAGGCGCGGAAGGTTTCGAGGATGCTTTTGGCCTCGCGGAACGTCTCCGGCTTGGTGCTGTCCACCATGACGACGAAGCCGAGCATGCCTTCGGCCAGGATTTCCCACATGAAGTCGAAGCGGCGCTGGCCCGGCGTGCCGAACAGATACAGCACGAGGTCGTCATCCACCGTGATGCGCCCGAAGTCCATGGCGACGGTCGTCTGTGACTTGACCTCGCGCTCGGCGTCCGAGGAGATGGTGCGCTCGGTTTTGACGACATCAATCTCGCTGATCGAGCTGATGAATTCGGTCTTGCCGGAACTGAACGGCCCGGTGACCACCATCTTGACCTGATTCATCGCCATAGCGTCGTTCGATCCTTCCAAATGAAGTTGAAAGTTGAAAGTTAAAAGTTAAAAGTCAAGGACTTCGATCCGGTGTTCTGCCTTTCAACTTTCAACCTTTAACATTCAACTTCTTCTCACAAACTCCGAATACGGTCAATTAGCTTGCGAACGACCGTTTCCTGCACCTGGGTTTTCGGCGGCGGGGGCAGACGGCCGGTATTGCCGGTGGGCTGGCGCGGGCCGTCTACCGGAACGGCTGGCCTGACGACCTCGACCAATCCGGCCTGTTCCAGCCCGTAAACAATACGCCGGATTTCGATATCTGACATATTGTTGGCGCGGGCGATCTGGCGCACGGTATTGCGCGGGTTGACATAGCTGACCACGCGCCACTCTTCCACGCTCAGGTGAATGCCCTTGAACTTTTCGCGCGGGTTGGGCGGGAAACGCAGCGCCATATCGAGATTGGGCAGATGCGAGTTCAACTGCTCGATTTCACGAATGCGCCGCGCCCCCTCGATGATCACATTTTCGAGGTCAATCGGCACGAGGATCCGATCCGGGCCGGGCAGCAGGTTATCTTCGAAGCGGAACGGGCCTTCACCCCACGTCAGCAGAGTGTAGACGATATCCAGCGTGTACTGCTGAATGCTGCCGACGATGTCTTTCTGGCTGACATAATTGGCGTTGATCAGCAGCAGCGCCAGGGCCTTATCGGCCGTGTTTTTGGCGCGCTCGCGGATGATGCGGGCCTGCTCATCGGTCAGCTTGCTGGCCTTGTTGAGCACGGTGACGAGATTGCCGTCCTGCGTTTGGGTTTGCGCCTGCACCAGCTTGCCGGCCTTGAAGGCGACGCGCGCGCGTTCGTCCCCCGCCGCCATCCGGATATTGCCGATGGCGTCTTTCTCGTTAGTGCGCACGCCCTCGAAGATGACGAGCGTACCCGTCTTACCTGCGAGGTTGATCAGGTTCAGGATCTGCGTTGTGCTAAAATCCCGGAGGTTGCCCTGCAGCGGCATGAACGCTCCTCGCTCGAATGGGCGGTGGTGGGCGCGGTGTGGTTGCCCGGTTGTAGCTGGCCGCAGGTGGTAATGCCGGCCAGCCTGCGCTGCACAAAACCAGCGGCGATTGTAGCGATCACGAAAATGAGCGTCAACCGGCCGCGCTCTCTTCCCGCATTGTATGCGGAGTCGGCGCTCAGAACAATTGAAGGATAAACGGACAACGTAAAAAGTTTACGCAAGGGGCTGAAGCCCCTTGTTGAACCCAGAGTAAGGATTGCGGAAAAAGCGAGCAGCGCCTGCCCCTTGCCTGCGTAAGTCCTGAAGTAGAAAGTGTGGAACGTTGCGCCTCAACCGTGAGTTTGGAAGGATCGTTGTCACCGTTGCGCTGATGATGTGGGGTGCAACGCTGCTGGCTGGTTGCACGCAGTTTCCGGCCCAAAGCCAGGCCACCAGCCCGGTTGTGACGCTGGCCCCCGGCCTGATCACACCGCTGCCGTCCGCATTGCCCGGCCTGACTGGGCCGGACGAGTTTCCGCCGGGCGTCAATCCGCTCACCGGCCTTCCCGGCGATCCTGCGGCCCTCGCCCGCCGCCCGCTGATCGTGCAAATCTCAAACGCGCCGCCGATGGTGCGCCCGCAGGCCGGCCTCGGCACGGCCGATGCCGTCTTCGAGTACACCGTAGAAGGCGGCCTTACTCGTTTTTCTGCCATCTATCTCGGCCAGCTTCCCGAGCGGGCCGGTTCGATACGCAGCGCCCGCCTGATTGACGACCAATTGATGCCGATGTTCGGCGCGGTGCTGGCCTACTCTGGCGCGAGCGAAGGCGTGACGGCCGTCCTGCACAACGCCGACTACGCCGCCCGCACCTTCAGCAACATGCAGCTCGACGAGCCGTTCTTCTGGCGCGACCTGAGCATCGAGCCGCCGCATAACCTGTTTCTCAACCCCGCTGCGCTGATGGCGGCCTTCCCTGCTGAAAGCGCCGGGCCGCCCGGCTTGCGCGGCTGGTCCTTCCGCGCCGAACCGCCGCCCAACCCCAGCGGCCCCGGAAACTCAGCCTTCATCGGCTACGGCATGACCAGCGCGGCGTGGCAGTACGACCCGGCCAGCGGGCTTTACATCCGGAGCAGTGATGGCCTGCCGCATAGCGACGCCAACACCGGCCAGCCAATCACCGCTGCCAACGTTATCATCCTGGAAGCGCCGCACGCGCTGAGCGATATCGTCGAGAGCGAGTGGCGGGGGCAGCCGGTTTATGGGCTGGAGATTGACCTGATGGCGGGTGGCGATGCCCTGCTGCTGCGCGACGGGCTGGCCTACACCGCCCGCTGGTCGCGCCCCATGCGTGACGGCCTCTTCCGCCTGACGACACCCGAAGGCGGCGCGCTGCCCCTCAAGCCGGGTGTGACCTTTGTACAGGTCGTGCCACCGGCCGCCGCCCGCACTGCATCTGAGACGGTGGTGGTGCAGTAGGGCGAGGCATCAGGATTCAGCGCTTCTTCGCCGCCTAATTCCCGGGATTGTTCGGGTCGGGGAAGGCGTTGCCGAACGAGCCGGGGATGGTCGTCGGCGTCGGGATTGGCGGCGCGCCGTAATCCACCGGCAGGGCGTCAATGTAGGCGGCCGTCTCGAGCCCAAGCAGCGGCAGCCAGCCAATTGCCCCGCCAATGTCTACCTTCACCCACGGGCTGTATGGGCTGCGCTGAAGCAGCGTCACCGGCTGCCCCTCACCGACGGCGGTCAGTGCCGGAAAAACCAGATCCGGCCCGGTACGCAGGGCGTTGGCGGCGCGCACCCGCGCCCGGCTGCCCAGGTCGCCCAATCGCTGCGGCGGCAGGGGTGTTTCGGCATAGGCGGCGGTCACTGGGCCGAGGTTCTGCGCCAACAGCTCGGCCAGCATCCAGCCCGAATCGCCGTTCAGCCGCCGCACATGCAGCCACAAGCCATCGGCGCTTTGCGCCAGCACGGCCAGCGTTTCGCCCCCCGGAACCTGCACGATGACCGCGGCGTTGGTGGTAGGAGCCGTGCGCAGATTGACCGCGCCTTGCGTGATGGCCGCGCCCGGCTGCGGCAGCAGAAGCGGCCGCTCGAACAATGCAACCGGCAGGTTGGCCAGTTGCGCAGGGTCGAGCGGGATGGGCAGCGAAGGCCCGCCCGCTGTGGCCCGCAAGTCGCCGGGTGTGTGGGGAACGCTCACCTGCATCCCGGCCACCAGCGGCTGTTCGCTGCCGAAGGTCAGCACC
>JAEURB010000417.1 GCA_016788435.1 Anaerolineae bacterium
GAAGGCACTGGCCATATGGGCGCGGTGATGCTCGACGTTGTGGAACTGCGCCTTGAGATTGGCCGCGTTCAGGCCCAGGTGCTTCGTGAACTCGGCCTTGAGCGAACCGACCTTCATGGTGTTACTCAGGCGGTCGCGCACCATATTGAGCGTGGGCCGGCGCTGGAAGAAGAACAGCGCCGCGTCCATCAGGTTGGCCTTCGGATCGCGCGAGATGCCGATGTGGTCGAGGCCGGCGGGCGTGATGCCCGCCTCGTCCAGCACGAACTGAATGGCCTGCACCGGGAAGCCCGCCCAGTACTTGGTGCGATTGAAGCGTTCTTCCTCGGCCGCCGCGATCAGGCGTCCGTCTTCGATCAGGCAGGCCGACGCGCCGCCGTGGTAGGCATTGATGCCGAGAATGTACATGGAACCTCGCTGGACGAGAAGTGCTGAGTACTGAGTACTGCGTGCTGAGTCAATGATTGGAGCGCCCGACCGCCGGAAGCTACAATCTCCGACTCAGCACGCAGTACTCAGCACTTTGAACTCTCTTTCGCATTATAGAAGCGCGCCGAACTCCATTCAATGCCGGGCGCTGGAGGCCTCACCCGTTCGCATGTCACATCCCTGGATGCTCCGCCTCGTGCTGGGGGCGCTGTGGTTCATCAGCATCGAACTGCTGCCCTGGGCCGCGCCGGCCGCCCGCGCGCCGTGGGAATGGCCACTGCTGGCCACCGGTTACGTGGCGCTCGCGGCAATGTTGCTGGATGTGGCCGCCCGCTTCCGTCTGCGTGACGGCTTCGGGCTGCTGGCGCTGGCTGGACTGGCCGGTTTGACCGCCGCGCTGTGCTTCAACCCCGGCTACGCGCTGGCCAACCCGCCGCTGACGTGGTTCACGCGCGCGCTGGGGGCAATGACGCTTGGCGCGCTGATCGGACTGCTGGCCTTGCTGCGGCTGGCGCGGCCTGCTGGGTGGCGCGGCGCAATTGCTGCGCTGCTGCTGGCCGCTCCAGTCGGCGCGCTGTGGGGCTTCTGGGCGCGCTGGTCGCCGCAAGCGCTGGATGCGACGGCTTCCCCCACCCTACGCGAACCGCTGTCACTCGCCCTGATCGTTTCCGGCGCGCTGCTCGTGGTCACGCTGGCACTGGCCGCCCGCGCCCGCCGTGGTGAAGCGGCCGATCTGCGGCTTCCTACGCCCGTTCTGGCCGCGCTGATTCTGACGCTGACCGCTGTGCTGGCCGTGCGCGTTGTGAATGAGACCGTGGAACCGCTGTCGGCGCTGGCGCTCTCCACGCTCGGCTTAATCTGCCTGGGCATCCTCTACTACCAGAAGCGCGCCAAAGGCCCGACGCTGCTCGACGCGCTGCCGAATCTGCCGCCGCGCCGCTGGTTCCTGCTGATCGTCCCCATCATCGTGCTGGCAGCTGGCGGGGCGATTGCCGGCGCTCATGCCGTTCGTGGCGCGCCCGACAGTGACGGGATCGCGCTGCTATCGGCCGCGATCACGGCCTTTGGCTTCCTGTGGCTGCCCGGCGTGGCGCTGGTCATTGCCGCCCGCGCCTTCAGCCGCCTGGGGAGAACGGAAAGGCTGTAAGCAAGGGATTCACCACAGCGCCTCTGTGGTTAATGGCTAGCGGAACAATTCTCTCTACCCGCCGTGTGATTCGAAGAATGACCACAACACTTCGGCGGCGTCGAAATCCATGCTGGTTGGGCCGATCAGCGCCGAGCCGGGGAACGGGTGACCGGGGAAGGTGTGGCCGCCGCCGTAGACGCCGTAAAAGTCCACCAGCGCGCTGGACGCACAAAGCGTGAACTGCTCCAGAATGGCGATCGTGCCATCGTCCGGCGCGGCATCCGGCAGCGGGGTTTGCGCCGAGGAAATGCCGCACTGATTGTGCCGCGCCCAGTAGTCGCGGGTAGCCAGCGCGCCGAGAAATGTGTTCGGGATGCCCCGCCACGGAAAGTTTGAGTCGTCGGTACCCTGGATGAGGAGGATCGGCACGGGTGGCGAGCCGTCACATTCCGGCTTGAGGTATTCAGGCATCGGCCCGGCCACCGACCCAACGGCCGCGATTCGGCCGGGCAGCGCGCAGGCCAGCCGCTGCGCCATCGTGCCGCCCGTCGAGTGGCCGAAGGCGTAAATACGCGCCGGGTCAATCGTGAGCGCGGCCGACAGCGCGTCAATCATCCGGCTGATGAAGGCAACATCTTCTGTACCCTCGCCGCCCGGCCGCCCATCGGCCCAACTGGCGTTCAGCCCGTCGGGATAGACGACGATCAAGCGTTCGCGTTCGCCGATGGCGTCGAAGCCTGCGTAGCCGGCAATCGTCGCGCCCGCGCCGCCCGTGCCATGCAGCACAATGACCAGCGGAGCCGGCAGCGAAGGGCCGGCCACATAGGATTCGGGGATATCGAGGAGGTAGGTGCGTTCGACGCCGTTCGCCGTGTCTTTGACGCTGTAACGGCCAGCGGGCAGCGTGAGCGGTGTGGGGGTGGGTTCCTGGGCGGCGGCAGGTAGGCAGAGCGCCAGACAGAGCGCGAGGCCCGTCAGAAGGCGAACGATCACAGGGCGCGCAGGCGGGCGATTAAGCGCTGAACGACGTTGCGGTCGGTACGGCGGAAGGGCTGCTTGGGCGGCATGGCGCGCAGGCGGCCGATTTCTTCCAGCAAGGTGAGGCGGTGAACCGTCTCGCCGTTAACGTAATACCAGTGATTGCCCATGTAGCGCACGGCAGGCTCGCGCCCATTTGCGCTGACGTAGGCGATGCGATAGTTCTCGACGACGTAGCGCGGCGGGGTGGCGCTGTCTTCGACGGTCAGGAGATGTGAACGCTGATGGAGGCTGGTGATCATTTCCTGATGTCCTTGCTCTGCTCCAATTATAGCGGAAGAACCGTTCGCCAGATCAAGGAGTATTGCGAAAAGCGGATGAAATTCGTTTTTCATCCAGTGAAATCTATACTATCTTAACCAAATGCGAACCCGGGCGCGAAAATTGCGCACTGGGCCGCCGTGTGGTTGAATTCACAGTCAGATTCGCCCGTGAGGACATTCCAACCATGCGCAAACGTCTGGTCGCTCTGCCGATGCTTCTGCTGGCCGTGTTCGCCATATGGCCGGCAGCGGCTCAAACAGTTCCCGGGGGGCCGCTCGTCCTGTGGATCGCGGGCGATCTGTATGCAGCCGACCCGGGCACCCCCACACTGCCGCCACGCCCGCTCACGCAAATGGGTGTCATCAGCGGGCCAACGCTCTCCCCGGCCGGCGACTGGGTGGCCTTCAAGGCAGCTGCGCCGGTTGGGCTGGCCGCGCTGGATCGCATTCAGACGGACGGATTGATCGCAGCCTACGACCTGCCCGCCGACCTGTATCTGCTCGATCCGCGCAGCGGCAGCCTGGCACTGGTCGCGAGCCAACCGGCGAACGCGTCGCTGCTGGCCGAAGGTGTGCCGGATAACGCCACGGTGCGCTCGGCTCCGTCGTGGTCACCCGATGGCACGCGGCTGGCGTGGATGGAGTTCCCGTTCGGCGCAACCGAGGCCCGCCTGTACCAATTTGACCTCGGCCAGCGGCTGATCGCGGCGACCGGCATCACCGCGCCGGTCATCGAAGGCCGCGCGCCATCGGTCATCTGGGGCGAAGGCGGTATCGCGCTCAATCTCGGACTGAGCGCATCGGGCGATCAGGAGTTCCGGCTGATCGCAGCCGATGGCGCGGCACTTTCGACCGTCACGCTGCGCCCGACCTTCAACGAATCGGTGCTGATTGACGAGTGGGTGCAGGATGGCGAACGCAGCTTGTTTGGCGTGCTGCTCTCGTCGGGCTGGTGGACACTGTTCGACCCGGTGACGGGCCAGCAGTTGCCCGCCGGAAGCACCCCTGAACTGGCCGCCCGCGCCGCACCGGAAACGTCGTTGGCGCTGCGGTTCGCCGTCAACAGCGACGTCGGCTTCTACTGGGAGGCCAGCGACCCGCTGCCGAGCGAGGCGGCCGCGCCAGCCTTCCCCAGCGGGCCGAGCCGCACCACGCTCTCGCCCGACGGACGGTCGGTCGCTTTCATCGGCTATCCGGATTACACGAGCGCGGCACTCTGGCAGAACGAGTCGGTCGTGTCCGTCGCAGGGACCGGCGGCGCGGGCTTGCCGGTTGGCACGGTGTTGTGGGGGCCTGTTTACTGGCGCCTGGCGGCAGGCTGAGTTGTTTAACCTGAGTTTCATATAGCAATTCTCACCCCTCAAGCAGGAGGGGTGCGCTCGAAAGAAACCTCACCCTCGGCCCCTCTCCTGAATGGAGAGAGAGAATGTGGCGCTGTTAGCAAGTCTGTGAAAAAGCGGACAACAGGACAGAATCAAAATAAGGGACAACACCTGAGGGAAGAAATCAACGGACAACAGGACAGAATAGCGGACAACAGCGCATCTCGGGGCAGGCCAGTACCGATCCAGCATAGATCAGACGAGCGGATGGCAGGTGAACGCCGAGTGGACTGGAATGCCGCAACTTGCAGCGGTATGCGGGCGTAACGGGTGATAGTCAGGCGCTGCGAGAGGGTTGCTGACCACAGGATGCTATCCGAAACTCAGGTTATTGAAGGGGGAGAAGAATGATGGGCCGTTTGCTTTGGCTGGTTCTGGTTAGCGCCGTTCTGTTGGCGGCAGCCCCGCTGGCTGCGCAGGCCGATGCTCCGCTTTATCTCGCCATCGAGGGCGAACTGATGCGCGTGACCGCCAGCGGCGCGGCGCTTGAGCCGGTCGCTAAGTGCGCGCTGCAGCCCGGCGAGCGGATTCTCGGCGCGCCTATGATTTCGCCGGACGGAACGCTGATCGCGCTGCGGCTCGAACCTGATCTCGTCAGCGAGGCCCGCGCGCGCGTCGGCGGCTGGGGCGGCGGCGAAAACCCGTCCGACATCGTGATCTGCGACCCGGCAGCAGGCATCATCGCCAGCTTCCGCCAGCCGGAAGACGCCGCGCTCTTCGACCCCACCGGGCGGCCCGATTCCTTCACCGTCCGCAGCGCGCCCGCCTGGTCAGCCGATGGCACGGGGCTGGCGTGGACGGAATGCCCGGTGGGCTGCGATACGCTGCAGGTGATGGTTTTTGAGTTGAGCGGGGACAGCGCAGAGCCGATTGCCGCGCTTCCCCCGCAGTACGGCGTGCCCGTCAGCGTGCCGGTGGCCTGGGGCGGCCCGCTGATCCTCGTCCACAGCATCGGCTTCGACCCGGTTTCGCTTGTCGAGGACGCGCGGATGCTGGGCTTCGACCCCGCCAGCGGTGAGACGCTGCTCGATGTTCCGGTCGTTCCTGAAAACGCCAATGTGTTCTCGTTCATCATGGAGTTCTTCTGGATTGACGCCGGAGGAGACGCACCGCAAATCGCGCTGCTGCTCTCCAGCGGAGCGTGGTATCTGCTCGATCCCGCGACCGGCGAGCGCAGCCTGATGACCGGCGTGCCGGAACAGGTGAGCATCGCTGCGCCGGATGGCCTCGCCACGGTGGCCGATGCACGGATGGCGCAGGCCGTCAATCTGCGCTGGCTGGCGCGCGACGGAGCAAGCCTGACGGCGCTGGCGGATGACGTTCGCGGGTTCCGGCCACCGGCCATCGCCGCCGATGGCAGCGCGCTCGTTTACTACGACAACCTGACGCCGGTTTTGTGGCGCAATGGCGCGTCTGAAAGCCTGCCGCTGCCGCCGCTTTCGCCCGGCGACCCGGCCCATGCCGCCTGGGGCTATGGCATCTGGCGAGTCTACAGCGGGCCACTGCCGCCCGCCGAAACCGGATTCGTCTGCTTCGGCGCTCCCCCACCGCGCCTGGCGGCTGGAACGCAGGCCGTCGTCGTCGAGGAACAGGGCGATAACAACCTGCGCGCCGAGCCCGACACCGCGGCCACGCTGCTTGGCGTGATACCAGCGGGCAGCACGATGGACGTGACGGACGGCCCGGTTTGCGCCGATGGCTATGCCTGGTGGCAGGTGACCTACGGCGGTCAAACCGGATGGACGGCCGAAGGCGAAGGCTCGACCTACTGGCTGCAACCGGCCGGTTAGCGGCTGCTGGCCGCAAAGGCGTCTATCTCGACCTTGAGCTGGGGCGCCGCCAGCGCGGCCACATAAACCAGCGTCATGCATGGGGCATGGCCGCCCAGCTTCGCATCGAGAATGGCCCGGCGCTCGGCCGGGCCAAGTTCGCTCATGACGAGATACAGCGTCAGCTTGGTCAGGTCCGGCACGTCCATGCGGGCGGAGCGCAGATTGGCGAGCAGGTTGTCGAGGGCCAGCGCCAGCTGTTCGCCAGCGCCCTCGGGCACACGGCCTTGAGCGTCCATCCCGACCTGGCCGGACAGGAACAGGATTCGCTCGTCGGCCGAAACCTCGATCTGATGGGTGTAGTTGGCCAGTGGATTGTGTATTTCTGGCGGGTTTCGATGTTCCTTCACCATCTGCAGCCTTCCACTCACTGCGCACTTTCAGCCGCCACACCT
>JAEURB010000170.1 GCA_016788435.1 Anaerolineae bacterium
CGTCCACATTGCTGGCAACGTTAGCGCAACTAGCCCCCCATCACAAGGTACGTCCGCCCTGCGTTCAGGGCCAGCGCAGCAACTCACCCGCGTGGTCCTCACCACCGAACTAAAACTCAACCCCCGGCCTCCTCTCCGAACACAGGAGAGGGGGAGAATTGCCCGCTTCGCGGGCGCAATTTCCCTCGCCACGCGGGAGAGGAACCAAGGGCGGGGGTCATAAGAGATATTTGATGAGGTAGCCCTGACACATAGCCTGCATGGCCTGAGTCCAGTTCAACCTGGCGTTATACTGGGGAATATTCCTGGCTGGCGGCAACCCTGCCGGCCGTCTCACGCACAACGGGCCAGGGGGCATGATGCCGGCAATCAGCAAGCGCACGTTCCGCGTTCGCAGCTACGAAACCGACCTGTATGGGCACGTGAATCAGGTCAACTACCTGCGCTACATGCAGGAAGCCGCGCTGGATGCGTCGGCGGAAGTTGGCTATGACGGCGCAGCGTATGATGCGCTGGGCACGCTGTGGCTGATTCATGAGACGGAGGTTGAATATTTCCGCGCGCTGAAATTCGGCGACAGCGTTGAAGTGACGACCTGGGTGGGCGACTTCCGCCGTGTGCGTTCGCGGCGCTTCTACGACATGCACCTGGTGGGAAGCGGCGAGCTGGCCGCCAAAGGGAGCAGCGACTGGATTTACCTCAACCGCGCGACGCAGCGGCCGCTGGCCATCCCACCGGAGATGGTGATCGCCTTCGCGCCGGAAGGGGCTGATGCGCTGCCGCCGGGCGAACGGCGCGAGAAGTTGGTTGAACCACCGCCCGCACCGCCCGGCGCGTTCACCATGCGGCGCGTGGTGGAATGGCGCGACGTGGACAGCGTGGGACATGTCAACAACGCCGTCTACCTCAGCTATATGGAGGAGTCGGCCATCGAGCAGAGCGCCAGCATTAACTGGCCGATGCAGCGGATGCGTGACGAAGGATTCGGCGTGGTGGCGCGGAAGCACCAGATCGAGTACCGCCTGCAAGCCGAACTGGGCGACCCGCTGCTCGTCACCACGTATCTTTCCGAGCCACGCCGCAGCAGCATCATCCGTAACTTCATCATCACGCGGCCAGACGGCGGAATCGTGGCCCGCTCACGCTCACTCTATCTGTGCGTCAGTTTATCCACGGGAATGCCAATCCGTATTCCACAGCAGGTGATGGAGGATTTCGCGGCGGTGATTGCGGAGGCGAACGGCGGAGAATAGAGGGCTTCAGCGCAGAGCTGCCCATAGGCACCAAGTTACGACTCAACTCGCGTGTGAACCTCACCCCTCGTCCCCTCTCCATTCTGGAGAGGGGAAGCGCCCGCACATCGAACACCCCTCTCCGAGGCGGAAAGGTAGCCGGAATTAGGTCCGGGCGTGGAATCCATTAACCAGGAGCCTGTGGGCTTCAGTGCAGAGCCACCCTATACGTGCGGCCGGGGGTAGCCGAGCGCCTCGATGGCCGCCGCCGCGCGGAAGTCACGGGCTGTGATCTTGCCGCCCACGTCGTGGGAGTTGTAGCGGACGGTCACGCGCCGCCAGCCAATTACCAGCTCCGGGTGGTGATCCTGTGCTTCGGCCAGCGTGCCAATTGCCGAGGCGAAAGCCAGCCCGGCCAGATAGGTATCCAGCTTGTAAGTGCGGGTGATCATATCCCCATCGCGTTCCCAGCCGGGCAACGCTTCGAGGCGGGCGGCAATTTCAGCATCAGTCAGCGGCAGGGTTGGCATGGCGGGTTTGCTCCGGAATGGATGAACCGGGCGAATAGCTTCAGTATAGGGCGAATGGCGGGCCCTGCAGAACGGCATTCACTGGCCACTCATCCGCCCGGGATTGCGGATTGCCGCACAACTGCCGACAATATCCGGCATACGCCCATGCCAGCAGGAAGGATTCGATCTTGACCGATACCGTTCAGGCCCCGGTGACCGGGGCGGAAAATGTACTTTGGGATCTGTCGATCTTCTACCAGTCGCCCAGCGACCCGGCGATTGACGCGGATATGCAGCGCGCCAGTGATATGGCCGATGCGTTCGCGACGCAATACCGAGGCAAAATCGCGTCGCTTTCGGCCGCTGAAATGGTGACAGCCATTCAGTCGCTCGAAGCGTTGATGGACCTGACCGGCCGCGTCGGCTCGTACGTCTCGTTGCTCTACTCCACCGACACAATGGACGCGCAGTTCGGCGCGCTGCTGCAGAAAGTGATGGAGTTCGACTCCGGCCTCGAACAGAAAGTGCTGTTCTTCGGCCTGGAGTGGAAAGCGGTCAGCGACGAGCATGCGCAAGCCGTGCTGAACGATCCGGCCATCGGCATCTACCGCCATATGCTGGAGGCCGACCTGCGCTACAAGCCGTATATGCTCAGCGAGGCCGAGGAGCAGATTCTGGTGGACAAGGCGGTGACCGGCCGCAACGCCTGGGTGCGCTTCTTCACGCAGGTCACATCGGCGCTGCGCTTCGAGTACGCTGGCGAGAAGCTCAACCAGTCGCAGATCTTCAAGATGCTGTACGAGCCGGATCGCAGCGTGCGCCAGCAGGCGTCTGATGCGATCACGGCCACGCTGCGCGGCAAGACGATGGACCTGACGTATATCTTCAACGTGCTGGCGGCGGACAAGGCCAGCGACGACAAGCGGCGCGGCTATCCGGCGTGGATTTCGGCGCGCAATCTGTCGAACAAAGCGCCCGATGCCGTCGTCGAGGCGTTGATCACGGCCGTCACCTCGAACTATGAGATCGTGGCTCGGCACTACCGCCTGAAGCGCGCTCTGCTGGGCTACGACGAGTTGTTCCACTACGACCGCTACGCGCCGCTGCCGATCAAGGCCGGCGAGCGCGAGTACTCGTGGAACGACGCACGATCCATCGTCAGCAGCGCCTACACCGCCTTCAGCCCCACCCTCGGCGGGCTGGTAGATCGCTTCTTCGACGAGCAGTGGATTCATGCGGCGCTGCTGCCCAACAAGCGTGGCGGCGCGTTCGCCAGCCACACGGTGCCATCGGCCCACCCGTTCGTCTTCCTCAACTACACCGGCAAGGGCCGGGATGTGATGACGCTGGCGCACGAACTGGGCCACGGTGTGCATATGGCGCTTACGGGGCGATCCCAACCGATCAGCTACAACGACACGCCACTGACGACGGCCGAGATGGCCTCGGTCTTCGGCGAAATGCTGGTCTTCCAAGATTTGACGCGCCGCGAACCCGACCCGGCCGCGCGGCTGGCGATGCTGGCCAACAAGCTGGAAGATAGTTTCTCGACCGTGTTCCGCCAGGTTTCGATGAACCGCTTCGAAGACGGGATGCACACGGCCCGCCGGACGGAAGGCGAGCTTTCGACCGAACGCCTCAGCGGTATCTGGCTGGAGACGCAGCGCGCCACGTTCGGCGACAGCGTGACCCTGCCCGGAGACTACGCGCTGTGGTGGAGCTACATCCCGCACTTCCTGTATACGCCGGGCTACGTCTACGCTTATGCCTTCGGCGAACTGTTGGTGCTGGCGCTCTATAACCTGTACCAGAAGCGCG
>JAEURB010000423.1 GCA_016788435.1 Anaerolineae bacterium
CTGGTGGGCCGCCTGCTGGATGAGGGGCTGTGCGCGGATGAACCCTGACAGCGACCGGCTGCGGATAGCCGTTGATGTCGTGATCCGGCCGGCCGAGCTGGCCGACCTCGAAGGCCTGGAATGGTTCGGCCAGTATGCGCATTACCGCCGCCTGTTCCGCGATACCTGGCACGACCAGCAGCGCGGCCATCGCCTGATGCTGGTGGCGGACTTCAATCGGTTTCCGGTGGGGCAAATCTTCCTTCAGCTTCAGAGCAGCCGCCCAACGCCCGACCAAACGGCGCGCATATATTTCTATGCGCTACGCGTGCTGGAGCCGTTTCAGCGGTTGGGAATCGGAACGGCCTTGCTGCAAGCGGCCGAGGCCTTCGCGGTGCGCCAAAGCTACGGCTGGACTACGATTGCGGCCGGCAAAGATAACCCGGCGGCGCGTGTCTTGTACGAACGCCACGGCTACAGTGTGTGCGGCGAAGAGGAAGGCGACTGGAGCTACCTTGACCAACATGGCCGCACGCGCTATGTCCACGAGCCTTGTTGGGTCTTGGAGAAGTCTTTGCGCGTGCGCTAGAATGCTTAATGGTGTGGCCATAGCGGGAGATTGTCGCCGGGATGGCCTGAAATTGAAGGAGCACCAACGCGGATGGCAATTGATCAACTTTCTGTGCGCGTGGTACGGTGGAGCGGTGGGCAGCATCCCACACTCTCGGCCATTTCGCGGCAGATGCAAAAAGAAGGGCTGCGCCCGTATGCGTGGGAGAACAGCCCGAATTACCGCTACGCCGTGCGTACGCACGGATATACCAAGGTCCTGTATGTCATCGAGGGCCTGATCGAAGTCACGCTTCCTGATAGCAACGAACGAGTCAAGCTGCGCGCGGGCGACCGGCTGGAGATTCCGGCGGGGGTGGCTCACGGCGCGATTGTCGGCGGCAGTGGCGCCAAGTGCGTCGAGGCTGCCGTTCGTTGAACGCGGTGACGCCGCGCGCCCGCGCCCGCCGGGGGCACGCCTAAGCCAATGTGCATTCAGCATTCGAGACTGCGCCAGCCAGCTGTGAAGCCGGAACAGGCGTCGTTGTCGTTGATTGGCCTCGTACAAAGGCCGCGCATCTTCAGCCTGGCTGAACTGCGAAGCATGCCGCACGAGACGCAGCGGCTGACGCTGGTTTGCGCCGCCAGCCCGTTGAACGCGAGACAGTGGGAAACGCGCGACTGGGCGGGCGTGCCGTTTCTGGCGCTGCTCGAGGCGACGGGGGTAGTGCTGGAAGCACGGTCGGTTCAGGCTGCCGGATACGACGGCGCGGTGCGCGGCTACATTCTCGACGAGCTTCGCCATGCGCTGCTGGCGTTTGAGGCGGACGGACGCGCACTGAGCGCGGCGCAGGGTTACCCCGCGCGCCTGCTCATCCCCGGCCGAAGCGCCTGCGAGATGCCGCGCTTCGTACAGCGAATCGCCTTTCGGGCTGATGAAGCTGCTCCGTTCGATGCCCTAACGCCGTTCGCAGTTATCGAGCGCGTATTGCCAATGGCAGACGGCGCGCGACTGGAAGGATTGGCGCTGGGGACGGACTCGGTGGCCGTTCGGCTCGATGACGGGCCAGCGGTGGTTGTTACTTTGAGCGGGCAGGCAGACGGCGTGGCCGGGAGATGGTCGCTTGACTGGCCGGGAGCCAATGCAGCGCGCGCCCGCTTCAGCGCCGAGGCCATGCCGCTGGTGCCATCACCCGAAGCGCGGCCGCTCGCCCGGCGCTGGAGAGCGCGGCGTGCCAGTTGGACGCCCGGCCGGAACCCCGAACCATGAGCGCCATCAGCCGCAGGGCATTTCTGCAGGCGCTTGGCATCAGCGCCGCGGCAACGGCCGCCCCCTGGACGGTGTTCCACGCGCCAGGGATGGGGACGGCGGCGGAAGGCTCGTACCCGCTGTGGGGGCGGGCGCTGGAAACCGTACCCATCACGGATGGCTGGGGCAGCACGGTTCGCGTATTGCTGCCGGATGCTGTGACGCCGATAACCCCGCTGGATGCCGCCATGGTGCGCTTGCCGGGTGGCTACGCGGCGCGGCGCGCCTTCCAGCCTGTCGCCCGGTTGGCGGAATGGGCCGCGCCAACGGTTCCTGGTTGGGTGCAGGTGGCCGCGCCGTATGCTGCGCTTCGCGCCTGGTGCGCGCCCGATGCGCCGCTCGCCGCACGGCCGGGGTGGGGCGGGGTGCTGTACGCCGCCGATGGGCTGATGGTGGATGGCATGGAATGGCTCGGCCTCGGCTCAGGCGAAAACGCGATGATTGGCTGGTCACCGGCCGCAGCCTGGACGCCTGCCGGCACGGCGGTTCAGCACGGAAGCAGCGTGCTTCTCGTCGTCGAGCGTGAGGAGCGCCGTATTCGCGTGCTGCGGGACGGCACGGCGCTGTGGGAGGCCGATGCGGCACTGCCTGCGGAACTTCCGGCGGGCGAGTATGCGCTGGCGGGGCGCAATCCGGTAGATTTGAACGCCCAAACCGGCGCTCCCTGGGCGCTCGATTTTGGGGCATGGCGCACTTACGGTGCATACTGGCAT
>JAEURB010000497.1 GCA_016788435.1 Anaerolineae bacterium
CGGTGCGCCCGCCACTCCAGCGTACGGCGGACAGCGAGAAGTTTGGGTTGGGGACTCCGTTGGTATTGACGCGCAACTCGTAAACGGTTTCGGGCGTCATGTTCGCATAGTCAAAAAAGAGATAAAGGCTGCTGCTGCCGGCCGGCAGGGTGCTGATGATTGAAGTTGGCATTCCGGCGTCGTTGACGGAGGCTGAAAAACCCAGATAGCGCACGGAGGGAAGACCGGTGGGCAGAACGGTGGACTGGGCAGCCGTGACTTGCTGCACGTTAAGGCCCAATTGCGCGGCACGAAGCAGCGGCAGCGCGAAACTGGATGGGCGCAGCGAGTTGATGAAGCCGCCAATTGCTACGCAGGCGTCGGCCGCATTGAGGAGACCATCGCGGTTGGTATCCTGCAGCACCAGGCACGAGATGGATGGTTCACTGGCGCTCACCGGCGCGGTCGTCGGAACGCCGATCAACTGACCTTCCTGATTATATGCTCCGCCGCCCGACATTGTGCCGGGAATCGCTGCTCCCGTTTTGAACCATGACTTATCGCCACCGCTTGGTTCCGCTGCGAAGCCAGTGATTGTGCCGCGCTCAATCTGAACGGGGTCTTCACCGAGACCGCCATAGCCGAAGACCGCAATAGTCTCATCAAGGTTGACGGCTGACGAGTTGCCGAGTTCAACGAAAGGCAGTGCAATGGAAGACGGGTCAATCAGGCGACCATCGAGCTGGCGCGAGATGCGGAGCAAGGCGAGGTCAAGGCCGGTGTCGGCCTGAACGATCTCGGCGAGATAGGTGGGGACAGGGGGCTGGTTTAGGCGCGCGCTTAGGGCGACGATGATCGTGTTGCCTGGGCAGCTTGTACCCTGCTGCGCGATGTGCGCGTTGGTGAGAATCAGCCCACCACGGCTGACAATGGTGCCTGAACCAACGCAGTGGATGGTCATGCTGCCGCCGCTACTGGACGCCTGCATGAGGAAGACGGTCGCGCGCTGGATGCGCTCGACATCGAGGCCAGTTTGCGCCGAGACCGGAATGGTCAGGCTGAGCAGCCAGAGCAGGCCGAACGCGGCCAGCAGCCTAGAAGTCAATTTCATTGAGGAACCTCTGGAAGGTCTCAAAATTGTCGTCGTAGGTGGCGGCGTCACTGAGGAACGTGACGATGAGCGCCTGACCACCCTGAGCAGTGATAACATCCATACCCTCGACCACCAGCGGCAGGCTCTGAAGGAACGGGTTGACCTCACTGGCGACGAATGTGAAGACCATTGATGTGGCCGGCCGTTCGTCCTCGCCGAGCGTCAGCGATTCGCGCTCCAGCACATCAAAAGACGCCAGCGTTTGCGAACGGTTCAAGATCAGGTTATCCACTAAATTGCGCTCGGTCAGGCCCACGCTCAGCGGTAGCACGCGCACTTCGATGGACGTCTTATAGCCTTCGGCTGATTCGTTGCTCACCTTGAGCACTGCTTCACCGCTCGTGTCGAGCAGCCAGCCCTGCGGATACTGAACCGTGATCCCAGCTACCGGATCGGAGTAGATGACTGTCGCGCTTTCGGTGGCGCTCTTGACTTGAAGCGCCAGCGCGAGCGCGAGCAACGAGAAGGCAATTGTGAATATATTGCCCCAGCGCTGGCGAGGGTTTGGCCTGAATATCTGGCCCTGTTCGACGACTAGACCCACGATTTCATGACTCCCCGGCAGCGGCTTCGCGTTCGCGCCGCTCGGATGCGCTGAACAAGAACGAGACGACGACGCCCGCGCCGATGATCAGACCAAACGAGATGCCGACGCCCAGAATGGGGTGCGCGGCGCCTCCGGCCAGCGTGAAGCCTGCGTTGCCGAGGCCCGTTCGCAGCGGAATGGCCAGTCCGTGCATGAGCGCAGCCAGCCCCACGCTGATCGGGCCGAGGAACGGGGTGGGGCGGCCGATAGCCATTTCAGACAGACCGTAGCCGACGAGCAAGCCAGCCGCGATTCCCGTGGCGGTGGTATCGAGCATGAGGATAGCGAGCGACGGCAGGGTGATGCCGGGGATGGCGAGATTATGTAAATTGCCAACCGTCGCCATTCCGATGCTGGCGGCCAGCGCGTAGGCGATACCGTCAATTCGAACGCGTATGCGCAACGGCCAGATTGAGTAGCGCAGCACCAGATACTTCGTGAGTTCGACGGCGATACCAACTGAGAGCGTATAGCCGGCGATGCGCGTGATGGCGCTGGTTTGCGAAAGCCAGGCCTGCGGTTGCAACACTTGCTCGATGAGCGGATAAGTGACGCCGTTGGCGGCCAGCGCAGTGAGCAGAATCACGATCATCAGGCCAGAGCGCGGTACGGGCGCGCGCCGCTCGGCCCACCACGAGAAGATGAGCCAGAGGCCGAAGGGGGCAAGCGCAACGGTGAGGCCGATGACCGGCGTAAGGCTGGCAGGCAGACGGATTCCTGCGACGCCAACCAAGGCGTAAATCCCGCCCGCCAGCGCGGCGAGGAGCGCAAGCTCCAGTATCAGGCTGCGCCATACTCGCCGGTATGGATACGGGGCGGCTTCTTCCTCAGGCGTTATCAGCCGTGTTCGGGTGTCTCGCATGAGCCTTACTGTTCCCGTGCGCGTTCGCTATACTGGCGGTTGGTGTTCGGAAAATCGGACGGCGCAATGGCGCGTTTAATCGGGTTTCTCGCGTGTTTACTGGCCATACTCAGCGCGTGCGGTGCTGCAACGACGGATTCGGCTGGCGAACCGGGGTTCGTTTACGGCCTTACCTTGCAGCCATCCGGATTCGACCCGCATATTCATGCTTCGTCAGAACTTGGTATTCCACTGCGGTCGGTTTACGACACGCTTGTTTATCGCCACCCTGAAACGCTCGAATTCGTGCCCGGGCTGGCGCAGAGCTGGACCATCTCGGACGATGGGCGCGCCTACACCTTCAGCTTGCGTCAGGATGTACGCTTTCACGATGGAACACCATTCAACGCGGCGGCGGTGGCGGCGAATCTGGACCGCATCATGGCCGACGAAACCGGCTCACAAATGGCCAAATTCCTGCTCGGCCCGTACACCGGGTACGAAATCGTGGACGATTATACCATTCGCCTCCTGCTGGATGAACCGTACAGTCCGCTGCTCAACAGCCTCAGCCAGGTTTACCTCGGCATGGCCAGCCCGGCGGCGTTCGCCGAATACGGCCTGGACCGCTACCAGTTCCATCAGGTTGGCACGGGGCCATACCGGTTTGTGGAGTACGTGCCGGGTGACCGCATGGTGCTCGAAGTGAACCCGGATTACGCCTGGGGGCCGGCCTTCTATGAGGGAATACCCGCCGAGCGCGTGCCACGTATCGAGTTCCGCTTCTTCGAGGATGCGGTGGCGCGTACACTGGCTCTCGACCACGAGGAAGCGCAGGTAATGGGTGAGCTGCTCCCAGTGGATGCGCGGAGCCTGACGACCAACAGCGCCCTGCGGATTCTTCCGGTCGCGATACCCGGTCAGCCGCTGCAATTCCTGATGAACACGCAGGAATACCCGACCAGCGAGCCGGGGGTGCGCCGCGCCATCCTCTATGGCGTCAACCGCGATGCCATTATTGATGCCGTGTTCCAGCGCTTTTCGCCGATTGCG
>JAEURB010000499.1 GCA_016788435.1 Anaerolineae bacterium
CACCAGCGCCAGCGCCAGCACGCCCGCCGCCGCGGTGGCCAGCGTGAGCACGGCGCTCGCCAGCCGCCACGCCGCCGGCAGGTCGTTCTTCGTCAGGTAGCGCGCGAAGACCGGGATGAACGACGAACCGAGCGCCCCGCCCGCCACCAGCGTGTACAGCAGTTCCGGCAGGCGCTGCGCCGCGTAGTAGGCATCCAGTTCGGCGCTCGTCCCGAACGTGACGCCGAACAAAACGGTTCGCACCAGCCCCAGCACGCCGCTGGCCAGAAAACCAAGCAGTACCACCAACACGGCGCGGGCGATCTGGCTGCTGTTGAGCGTGTGCTGGGCAGAGGGCGGTGAGTCGGCAGGCATAGGCTTCCCGAAACAGGCAGGGTCAGGCAGGGGTTCAGTATAGCATCAGCCGTTCAGGCGAGTGGCGGCGCGGAACGCTGTGGCCGGAAATCCAACGTGCTGAACGCAAAGGCGGCTTCCTTGGCTGTCCACCCCTCACCCCGGAATTCGTCCCGCCCCACTCCCCGCGAACCGCTGTGTCTACACGCGGTGCGTGGGAGAGGGGATCAAGGGGTGAGGGGTGGCAATCCGGCATCGCCTCGTGCCTGAAACATCAAATACCTACCCCTGTCAGGGGGCCGGGGGGTGAGGTTTCTTTCGGGAGGGATGAGGGCTGAAAAGATGTGGGTAATGCATAGGGCAGGGGGTGAGGGGCAATTCGCGCCAGTCCCTCTGCCAATGTGGGCAATGCATAGCCCAGGTGGAGAGGGAAATTGAGCTAGACAGCCGTTCCAGCCGGCGGGGCGGGGGATGATGCGGGCGGCAGCGTGAGGTCGGCCCGCCGCAGAAACGCGCAGGCGTCATCCACGCTGGTGGCCAGCCGCACCTTCTGCCGCAGTACCTGCGCAGTGACAGCCGCGATGAAACGAATCGCCGGGCTGCCGCCCACCACCATCGTCCAGCCCGATTTCTGCGGATGATCCACCCGCATTTTGCTCATCACGCCGCGAATATTGGGCGGAAGCTGTTCCAGGCCGGTCAGGTCGAGGATGACATGCACCGGAGCGATGCCGTCCTGCCCGATCCAGCCCTGCATCTCGTCGTTGACGGCCAGCGCCTCGGCCCCCGTCGCCTCGCCCCAAAAGTGCGCGCGCAGAACGCGGCCAGGCAGCAGCCATTCAATCGTCGCAGCCATCGTCCGCTTTCACGCGCACCCGTCCTTTTTCCAACGGGAGACCGCCGAACCCGTTTCAGCCCCACCCGGCTGTGCTGTGCCCCTCATGCGAAACATTGTAGGCGATCTGGTTGCAGTCCGAGGGATAAGGTTTGCGCCCCATCCAATGCATCGCTAATGCAGTGTGCGTATACTGAACACAGACGGGTACTCCGCCCGCCTTCCATGCTATTCCGGGCAAACGGGCTACAATCTCCTTTCACGCCCGGGTGGCGTAGAGCACGTCAAACAGGAACTCCTCTCCATGATGCGATTTGAACGCTTCACCGAGCGGGCGCAGGACGCCGCCGGCCGGGCCTACGAAATCCTGCAGCGCTACGGGCACAATCAGGTAGACACCGAACACATCATGCTGGCGCTGCTCGAACAGCCGGATGGCGTCGTGCCGTCGCTGCTCGAACGGATGGGTGCCGATACCATGCTCATGCGCGCCCGCCTCGACGATATCCTGCGCGCCAGCCCCAAAGCCGCTATCTACGGCCAGGGCGCGGGACAGGTCTTCATCACCCCGCGCGTCAAACGAATCATTGATGTCGCCAACGAAGAGGCCAACCGCCTGCGTGATGAGTACATCTCCACCGAGCACATCTTTCTCGCCATCCTCGGCGAGCGAAACACCGCCGTCGCCCGCATTCTGGCCGACAACGGCATCACCCGTGACCGCGCCAACGACTCCATCAAAGACCTGCGCGGCGGCCAGCGCGTCACCGATCCGCAGGCCGAAACCCGCTATCGCACGCTGGAAAAATACAGTCGCGACCTGACCCGCATGGCGCTCGAAGGCAAGCTCGACCCCGTGATCGGCCGTGACGCCGAGATTATGCGCGTCGTGCAAATCCTCTGCCGCCGCACCAAGAACAACCCCGTGCTGATCGGCGAAGCTGGCGTCGGCAAAACCGCCATCGTCGAAGGCCTCGCCCAGAAGATCGCCAATAACGATGTGCCGGAAATCCTGCTCGGCAAGAAGGTCATCAGCCTCGACCTCGGCGCGATGCTGGCCGGCAGCCGCTTCCGTGGTGAGTTCGAGGAACGCCTCAAGGCGACCATCGAGGAAGTGCAGCGCTCGGAAGGCGAGATCATCCTCTTCATTGACGAGCTGCATCAGGTGGTGGGCGCGGGCGCGGCTCAGGGCGCGCTTGACGCCGGCAACATGATGAAGCCCGCGTTGGCTCGTGGCGAGCTGCAGTGCATCGGCGCGACCACGCTCGATGAGTACCGCCAGCACATCGAGAAGGACTCGGCGCTGGATCGGCGCTTTGCCCCGGTCTACGTCGAAGAGCCGAACGTCGAAGACACCATCGAAATGCTGTTCGGCCTGCGTGACCGCTACGAGGCGCATCACAAGGTCACGATTGCCGATGACGCCGTGATCGCCGCCGCCCGCCTGTCTGACCGCTACATCAGCGACCGCAAACTGCCCGACAAGGCAATTGACCTGCTCGACGAAGCCGCCAGCCGCCTGCGTGTGGCGCTCTACTCGCTCCCGCCGCAGTTGAAGGAGATCAAAGACACCATCAGCCGTCTCAAGGCTGAAATGGAAGCCGCCAGCATGTCTCAGGATTTCGAGACCGCCGCCGAGTACAAGTCGCGGATGCTGCGCCTCGAAACCGATTATGAGGAAGAACGCCTGCGCTGGCAGGACGAGAACACGATTGACGAGGTCGTGGACGCCGAAGACATCGCCGAAGTGCTGGCCCAGTGGACGGGTATCCCTGTCACGCAGGTGCTGGAGAGCGAAGGCGAAAAGCTGCTGCGGATGGAAGAAGCTCTCCACGAGCGCGTCATCGGCCAGGACGGCGCGGTGACGGCTATCGCCCATGCCATCCGCCGCGCCCGCAGCGGCCTGAAAGACCCGCGCCGCCCCATTGGCTCGTTCATCTTCCTCGGCAGTTCCGGCGTTGGTAAAACCGAGCTCGCCAAGGCGCTGGCGGAATACCTGTTCGACGACGAGAAGGCGCTCATCCGTATTGACATGAGCGAGTACCGCGAGCAGCACACCGTCAGCCGTTTGTTCGGCGCGCCGCCCGGCTATGTCGGCTACGACGAGGGCGGCCAGTTGACCGAGCAGGTGCGCCGCCGCCCGTATCGCGTCGTACTGTTCGACGAAATCGAGAAGGCGCATGGCGACGTCTGGAACGCCCTGCTCCAAATCCTCGAAGATGGCCGCCTGACCGACGGGCAGGGCCGCACGGTGGACTTCAATAACACGGTCATCATCATGACCAGCAACCTCGGCACTGAGTTCGCCAAACGCGGTGGCGCGCTCGGCTTTGTGCAAGCCAACGACGAGCAGGCTGTCGCCGACCACCAGAAGATTGAGAAGGCGATGCGCGAGGCGTTCCGTCCGGAGTTCCTCAACCGCATTGACGAAACCATCATCTTCGAGCCACTCTCGCTGGCGCACGTCGAGCGCATCGCTGATTTGCAGATGCGCGAGATTGCCAGCCGCCTGGCCGAAAGCGGCATCGCCATTCACCTCACCGAGCCAGCCCGCCAGTGGATCGCCCAGAAGGGCTTCGACCCGCAGTTTGGCGCGCGCCCGCTGCGCCGCGCCCTCCAGCGCTTCGTCGAGAACGAACTGAGCACGATGGTGCTGCGCGGTGGCCTGCGTGATGGTGACCTGGTGGTCATTGACGAGGTGGATGGGCGGCTGGTCTTCGAGCGCCACGAGAACGCCAGCAGCGACTATCTGCGCGTCAACCGCGATACCTACGTCGAGTAAGCCGTCACCTCCGGCCTCTCACCCCGGACTTTGTCTCGCCCCTCTCCCACGTAAACGGGAGAGGGGCCTTTTTCCCCCCTGCCCAGTTGTTCGTGATGCCGATTTTCTTGCACGACTCCGCGCTGCGTGCTACAGTGGGCAAACACTGTTTGAATTGCGTAACAAATGGGTCTGTGCGCACAGCAGCGAGGGCCTCGTGGCCGACAAAATCCTGATCATTGATGACGAAGAGATGACGGTTCACCTGCTGACGCTGCTGCTCGAAAAGCGCAGTTTCGAGGTGATCAAGGCCTTCAGCGCGGAGGAGGGCCTGCGCAAGGCCTACCGCCACCAGCCCGACCTTGTGCTGCTCGACATCATGATGCCGGATATGGACGGCTGGGATGTCTGCAAGCGCCTGCGCGAGATGAGCGATATGCCGATCATCTTCATCACCGCCAAAGACGACACCAAAGATGTCGTGCGCGGGCTCGAGATGGGCGCCGACGACTACATCGTCAAGCCCTACGACAACGATGAACTGATCGCTCGCGTGCGCGCCCACCTGCGCCGTGCGCCCAAGCCCAATATGAGCGAGGAGATGGTCTTCAACGGCGGTGAGTTCCGCATCAACTTCATGAACCGCGAGGTGCGCGTTCGCAACGAGTTGAAGCATCTCACGCCCAAGGAGTTCAACCTGCTGGCCGTGTTGGTGCGCAATGCCGGCCGCGTCGTGCCGCGTACCGAGCTGGTCACCGAGGCGTGGGGCGAGGAATACGCCGACGCCATAGACAGTCTCAAGCTCTATATCCACTACCTGCGCCAGAAAGTCGAGCTGGACGCCGAACACCCCGATTACATTCTCACTTCGCGCGGGGTGGGCTACCGCTTCGCCAACCGGTAGCTGGAAGGAGATACTTGCTCGTGACCGTTCGGCGCTGAAGCCATCTGGCTAACGCAGCGCCTCCTGCAGAAGCAATTCCGCATCTTGTCCACGGTACGCTCGCGAGCGTACCGTGTATCTCCCACGCCACTATTGCATGTGCAGCACTCACATCTTTCCCATTCCTCTATCCTTGTTCCGCGCGTTCGCGTCTATACTGAGGTTGGCGTTTCTGTGAGGAACGCCGCCCCCGAAGTGTTGGACCGGATGGTGTGACGTATGGCGCCTTTGCCTCGCATTCTGACTGTGGATCCCTCTGGCGGCGCGGCCGGTATCGTTCGCGCTGCCCTGCGCCTGCTCGAACGCCCGGCCATTCAGGTGGACGTCCCCGGCGGCATCGAGGCGTTCGATGAAGTCGAGCGCGGCCATTTCCGCTTGTTGATTTCGGCGGTGCAGTTGGGCGATGGCCTGAGCGGCGCTGAACTTGCCCAGCGCGTGCGCCAGCGCCAGCCAGAAACGCATATCGTCCTGCTGGCCAGCCCGCAGGATGCCCTGGCAGTCAATTCGCTCGAACAACTCGGTCAGGAAACCGGCGCTTTCCTCGTGCTGCGCCACCCCATCGAACCGCATCAACTGCTTCGTATCCTGTACGCCGCACTCGATGGGCGCGACATCGTATCCGCCGCTTTCACCACGCAACCCGGCTCGGACGAGCCGCTGGGCGACATGCCGCCCGTCCCTGTCCTCGACCTGTCCGCCGCCCGGCGTGTCCTCGACTCGGCGCTCACCGACGTCGGCGCGATGGCGGCCATCCTTTCCACCCGCACCGGTGACGTGCTGATCGAACGCGGCGCGGTTGGTTACCTCGACCGTGAACGGCTGACCGATGCCCTGGCTCCCACCGTCAGCGCCACCATTGACATGACGCGGCTGATTGGCGGCCGCCCGGCTGCGCTGCTCTTCTACGACGGTGACAACTATGATGTCTTCGTGCTGTCGGTTGGGCTGCACCACTTCATCAGCCTGGTCTTTGATGGCCAGAACGGTCTGCGCGCCTATGGGGCAGTCAACCGCTACGGCCGCCGCGCCGCCGAAGACCTGATCGCGCTGATCGGGGCCAATGCGCTCATCCTCGACGGGCCAGCCCAGCAGATGCCTCTGCCCGACGAACGCAGCGCCGAGCCGGAAGTCGAGCCGCCGCTGCTCGCCCGCGCCGAACTGCCGCCCGCTCCCATCCCGCCGCGCCGCAAAACGGAAACCGTAGCGGCCATCAGCGCCCCGCTCGAACCCGAACCAGATGCGGCCAGCCTGCTCAGCCTGTTCAGCAAGAACAATTTGCAGGCTCTGGACGCCAGTTCGCTGGACGACCTGTTCAACCCGGACAAGCTGGCCGAAATCGCCAGCGAAACGCGGCAGGATACTGGGCCGCTCTCCTACGAAGAGGCGCGGGAACTGGGCCTGATCCCCTGACTTCCGCGCACAAGCCAATTCCCCTCTCCCTGAGGGCTGTACATGGCCTGCGTTTCGAGGAGAGATTGTCGTACTACCACCCGCCTGGAGCGCCTGTGTAGGGTGCGCTCGCGTGCGCACTGCTTGTTTCCCCTCTCCCTGAGCGAGAGGGGCCGGGGGTGAGGGCTGCAAGCGAGATGAGGGCCGGGGGATGAGGTTTCGTTAGGAGAGAACTTAGCCAGCCGATGGCCCGCATTCGCTTTGAGACCGCCGCTGCCAGCGCCACGCTCATGAACGACCAGGATGCGGCCGGGCAAGTACGCCGCATCCTGCACAACGGCATTGATATCGTGCTGTTCGAAGGGCGCACCGGCGGGCGAATCAGCGCCCATTTCATTGACAGCCTGATCCCGGTTTACGAAATCCGCCACATCCTCGAAGCGAACGCCGCGCAGGATACAGCGACTATCTTCATCCTGTGGGCCGATATGCTGCTGCCCGAGCATGGCCAAACCTTCACGGCCGATGATTGGATGGAAGCCCTCTTCACGCTCTACGGTGACTGCATATACGGCTACGACCAGTGGCGCGGCGAAAGCTTCCTCTTCCCCGTCTACTTCCGGGGCAGCGGCCCGCGCCGGGCCATCGAACATGGCGTGACGCTGCCCTACCGCTATCTGACGCTGCGCGAGGTTCGTACCTGGTTACCCGGCTTCACCGGCACGTGGCACGTGGCCGACTTCGGCGGCCCCTCCGGCGCGTCACACGATCCCGGCCGCGTCGAAGCACTGACCATCGAGCTGGCCGCCGCCTACACGCTGCTCGCCGCCATGCCGGGGGACAGCCTGCCCGATATCAAGCGCGCCTACCGCCTGCAGGCCCGCCGCCTGCACCCGGACCTGAACCGCGACCCCGGCGCGCACGAGCAGATGCAGCGCCTGAACGCGGCCTACGCGGCTATCCTGGCCAGCCACCCACCCGGCACCGGCCCGGAGAACGTAAACCCGTGAGGACGTAATTTCCTGCGCGCCGCCGCAATCACCAGCACGTATGAATCAAGCGGGGCGATCCCATTTCGGATCGCCCCGCTTCGTTCGTGTTGCCTGCTGCGTCCTAATCGGGAACGGCGGCG
>JAEURB010000006.1 GCA_016788435.1 Anaerolineae bacterium
GTAACCTCACCCCCAATGGCTTGCAGGGAAAGGCTTTTTGAATACGCTGTGGCCCGTTTTGCGTCCATCTCGTCTACCATGCCGTCGCCGCAAACGCGCCCACCCGTCCTATGCTGAATGCTGTCAGCGTGCCGCACGAAGCATCAGTTGTCCGCTATTCTGTCCCGTTGTCCTCTACAGTCTTCCCTCAGTCGCTGTCCTTTATTTTCGAATCTGTCTCGTTGTCTCGATTTGTCACAGGCTTGCTAACTGTCCGGCGCATTTCCCCCTCTACGCAGCACAGCGGAGTGGAGGGGCAGGGGGGAGGTCAAGCCCGCATCACAACTGCTCCTTGAGCGAAGCCCTGCGCGATGCGAAGATGGATGTGTCAGCCACCCGCCCGAATGTCGGAGATCGCCCATGACCCGCCTGCTCTGGATAGTCACGCTCGTATTCACGGCCCTGCTGGCGCTGCCCGCCTCGGCGCAGGAAGCCACCCAAGCGCCCGAACCCACCATCGCCAGCCAGATCGAGGCGGCGGCCACCAGCGCCGAACCCGAGTTCACGATTCTGTACGCCGCGCTGCAGGCGGCCGGCCCCGCGCTGCTTGAAGCCCTCAGCGACCCCACCGTGCAGCTGACGCTGTTCGCGCCCACCGACGCCGCCTTCGCCGCTCAGATTGAACGCTGGGGCGAGGAAGATTTTCAGGCGCTGATGGAAAACCCGCAGGCGCTCACCTTCATCCTCACCTTTCACCTCGTCAGCGGCGTCTATCCCGCAGCTGGCATCGCCGCCAACATCACCCAGGCCGACGCAGCGGGCCGTTCGGCCTGGGTGAACACCATCAACGGCCAGTACGCCGACCTCGTCCTCGATGGCGGCACGGTGTACATTGACGGCGCGGCGCTCGACCCGGCGGCGGCGGATATTACGGCCAGTAACGGGCTGATCCATACCATTGACGCTGTCATGCTGCCCGAACCACGCACCATCGGCCAACTGCTGACTGACCCGCAGACGGCCGCCCGCTACGAACTGAACACGCTCAGCGCCGCCATCCTGGCCGCCGATTCGTCCGTACTGGATACGCTCAACGAAAAGGACAGCGGCGGGTTCACGCTTTTCGCCCCCACCGACGCCGCCTTCGCCGTGCTGGGTGAGGATGCGCTCGAAGCGGCGCTGACCGACCCGGACGCCCTGCGCAGTCTGTTGGCCTACCACCTGCTCTCCGGTGTGGCGCGCTCCGGCGATCTGGCGTCGCTGCTGGCGGCCAACCAAAACGCCTTCACCGTCCCCACTGTCGAGGGAAACGACCTCGTCATATCGCTCACTCCGGATGGCGCGTTCATCAACGACGCCAAACTGATGATTTCCGACATTGACGCGGTCAACGGCGTCATCCATATCATTGACGCGGTGCTGGTGCCGCCCTTCAGCCAGTAAGAGCGTGCCGGCGAACCTCACCCCCGGTCACTCTCCGCACGCGGAGAAGGATGAAGGGCAATACGCCGCGCTTTTCTCCCCCTCTCGCTTTTCGGAGAGGGGGCCGGGGGGTGAGGTTTCTTTGCGCGGCGTCGGGGGTGAGGTTTCGCCGCTATTCCCCGTGCCGTCTTTCTCCCTCTCCGCACGCGGAGAGGAGTGAACGCTCCGCGCCGCAGGCGCGGTTTCCCTCTCCACTTGGGAGAGGGACTAAGGGTGAGGGCCACGCGGGTGATTTGATGCGATAGCCCGGAATGGCAGCAAGCCGCCGCTTGCGCGCCTGCCTTAAACCAGTCATGATCGGTGGATAATTTCAGCCACCCCCTTCGCTAGTCAAGGAGAACCCTATGCGCCGCTTGATCTGGATTGCCGTGCTGCTGCTGGCCATTGGCCTGCTGGCGCTGCCGGCTGTCGCGCAAGAACCGACCCTCGCCGGCGTAATCGCTGAGCGCGCTGCGGCCGATACGCCCGAGTTTTCGGCGCTGCTGGCTGCCCTGCAAGGCGCCGATCCCGCCCTGCTCGAGACGCTGAACGACCCCGGCGCCTCGCTGACGATCTTCGCTCCCTCCGATGCGGCTTTCGCGGCGGTTCAGGCGGCGATGGGCGATGAGGCGTTCGCGGCGCTGCTGGCCGACCCCGCCCAGATCACCGATGTGCTGCGCTTCCACATCGTGGCTGGTGCGCTCGACTACGCCACGTTGAACGCTGGCGCCGAAGCCCTGTCATCGCTGCCCTTCGCCCAAAATAGTTCGCTGCGTATCACCCTGCCTACGCTGCAGGGCCAGCATGTTGACGTCTTGCCCGGCTTCGAGGCGCTTACGATTGACCGGGCCACGCTCACACCAGCCAATGCCGATATCGTGGCCAGCAACGGCGTCATCCACCTGATTGACGCGATGCTTCAGCCCGAAGCTACGACCCTCGGCGATATCGTGGCCAACGTCGGCAGTACGGCGAATTCGCAGTTCACGCTCATGCTGGCCGCCCTCGACGGCGCTGGCCTGCTGGAATCGCTCGCCGACCCCGCTAACGACCCGGTCACGCTTTTCTTGCCCTCCGATACAGCCTTCAACGCGGCATTGGCTGAAATGGGCATCACGGCCGACGAATTGCTGGCCGATACCGAACTGCTGACACGTATCGTCAACACGCACCTCGTCCCCGGCCGCGTCTACGCAGCCGATTTGGGCGGCGCGGCTGTTTTCGATCCGGCCCCGGCTTGGCTGGCGGGATTCGATGACGATGGCAATGCGCTCATCAATACGCTGGAAGGCGCGACCCTGACCTTTGGGCGCGGTCCAGACGGCCAGCCGCAGATCAACGGCGGCAATCTGTTCGTCAACGATGTGGATGGCTCGAACGGCGTGATCTTCGTGGTGGACAAGCTGCTTCAGCCGCCCTCTGGCGAGTAAGCGCGAACGGCTGAAAGGGTGCAGGCAGGGGCGTGGTCAAACCATGCCCCTGTTTTTTTTGCGTTCTTCGTGTTGCTCTGTTTCTGCCGGTGGGTTTTCCCCGCCTACCCACTCCCCTGCAGGGTCGTCAGGTCGAAGGCCGGGCCATCGGTGCAGACGGCCAGTAAGCCGCCCCCGCGCGTGCGAACCAGACACGTCTGGCAAGCGCCCGTTCCGCATGGCAGCACCGGCCGGAATACCCCGAATAGCATGTTGGCGGGCACGTCGGCACGTAGTTCCTCAAAGGCGCGATAGACGCGCATGAAGCGGCTCAGTTCGTCATCCGGTGCGACCACGCAGAACACCTGGTCGGCCCAGCCAACCGTCGTCACGCGGTTCGGCCAGTTCAGGTCCGCGTCGCCCTTGACGACCTCGATTTCGGCCGGAAGATGCTCCGTCCCATACTCGGCGGCGCTGCCGAGCAGGAGCAAGGTCACGCTCACCTGATTGGCCACCAGCGCCGGCATCGTCAGCAGCAGCGGGCCGGGGTCTGTGTCATACACGACCAGCAGCACATTGCGCAGCGTCCGCTTGAAGCGCAGCGGCTTGCCCACCGGCCCGATTAAGCTGAAGACCTGCCCCGGCTCGTAGTGCTCGGAAAGCGGGCGCTCGACGGCGATCCAGGTCTTGCTAAGGGCGGCCGGAAACCATGTTTGTCGCAGGTAAGGCGACCACACGCTGTCGCCCGCTGGCCGGGCCAGCAGCGCCTGCCCCGCCTTCATGCCGCCCACCGACGAGTCGACCGCCAGCGTGACCTGCTGGTGCGTTTCGTTCACGCGCCGCACCCGCTCGACTTGCGCCCGCGTTTCCTTCATTCCTGCCTCAGCTTTACCCCTCGAACCGACATCCAACGCTACCGCGAAAGTGCGCCGCACGCCAACCGAACCTCCCCGCTCCAGGGCTGTTGCAAAGTCATAGGGGAACGTGGAACGCAACAGCGGGCTTCAGCCCGTTGCCGCCTCAAGCAAGGGGCTGAAGCCACCTTGTTGGGGCTACTTGCCTGACTTTGCAACAGCCCTGCTCACC
>JAEURB010000012.1 GCA_016788435.1 Anaerolineae bacterium
GGGTGAACAGGTTGAGGATGATGGGAGCCAGGCTGTTACGCGCCACGCGATTCAGGCTGCCGTCCACCGCTTCGCCGCTGCGCCCGGTCAGCCGCGTCCAGAAGAACCCGCCGCCGATCAGGAGCAGGATGACGACAGCGATGAACGAGGTGAAGATGCCGACGGTGAACGACTGCGGGCTGTAAACGACGCGCACGATCCAGTCGCCTGGCTGCAGCATCGTAATCTGAATCAGCCCGGCGGCCGTTGTGCGAACTTCCAGCGGCACTTCCTCGCTCTCGCCGCCGTTTACCGGCCGGGCATAGGCGCGCCAGCCGGGGAGCGACGTTTCGCTGATGACGAGCGCGGCGGGTTGGCTGTTCTGAACGGCATACAGCCCTTCGCGGCCCGTGCCGCCGATGCGTTCGACGGCAGCGCCCTGCTCCAGCGCATCAGCACGGCTGTCGAGGCCGGCCCCTTGCAGCAGCATGGCACGCGGGAAGGCCTCGGCGTTCTCCCAAATGCGGACGCCCGCATCCCCGTAGGCCAGCGCGAAGCCGGGAACGCCGCTCAGGTCGCTGGTTTCGTGCGTGATCAGCCAGCGGATGTTGAGCGCGTCGAGGAGCGGCGCTTCGAGCGCCGTACGCGGGTCGAAGCCATTCGCATATTCGCTGTAAAGCGGCGCGATGCGGTTGTACTCAAGCTGCTCCTGCGGGTAAAGCGACTGCATCGTCTCGACATACTGCTTCGGGATGATGCTCTCGTAGCCGCGCGCATCGTCGAGGCCGTAGCGCGTCGCCATGTTCGCGTTGAAGAGCGGCGGCTGCGCCCGGTCGTCCAGCGTCAGATAGCGGCCCTGGCCCTCCTGCGCCTGCAACCAGGCGATGGGCGGCGGCGTGTAATCGAGCAGCGCGGGGTCGGAGGCCGGGTTGAAGCCCCACGACGCCAGCATCAGGTCGGCGGCGGCGAACAGCACCGCGAAGACCGCGCCCCATGACAGACGCCTGCCCTGTGGCGGGCCGGATTTCGGCGCGAGGACGAGGAAGACGACCGCCGAACCGAACAGGAGCAGCGCGAAAATCAGCAATTGTAGGAAGGCGTGGCTGAAGAAGGCCTGCGCGTTCGGGAACACGGTATCGGCTTTCGCCATACCCGTATAGATGCGCTCGACCAGCGGCGCGATAGCCGGATAGGCGGCGCGGGCGGTGAACAGCCCGGCCAGCAGCGCAACTGACGCGATGAGCAGGCCGAAGCCGAACCAGCGGGCAGTGCGCCGCACGCGCTCGACTGCCGTATTGTGCGCCAGCGCGTCCATGCCAAAGGCAGCCAGCACAGCCACCGCCAGCGTGAGCGCGTAGATCCAGCGGAACGGCGAATGTAACTGGTTGAAGCCGGGCAGCAGGTAGTAGAGGACGGCGTAGACCGGCACCCCGAACATGAAGAGCAGCGCCAGCAGACCGAGGATGACATAGAACGGGCGGAAGAACGTTTTGGCGCGGCGGGCGGGCACGACCAGCCCGAAAACCGCCAGAATCAAGGGCAGAACGCCCACATAGAGCGCCGCCTCAACATAGTTCTTCATGCCCCATTCGGTGTGCAGCACGCGCGCGCCTTGCGCGTTGGTGACGACGGTATCAATCAGGGACGTGGATTGGCCGCCGAAGACATCAAACAGGGTGTGCTGGGCCGGGCTGCCGTAGAAGTTGGGCAGCGCGAACTGCAGCAGGTCGCGCCAGGGGTGCGCCCAGCCCAGCACCTGATCGAGCGAGGCCGAGCCGGAGCGGAAGTTGATGCTGACGAACTCGAAGAGGGGGACGAGCTGCACCGCGCCGAGCGCGATACCGAGCGCGGCCATCGCCAGCAGCCACCCCGCCGGCAGCGCGACGGGCTTAAGTGCCTGCCACCAGCCCGCTTGTCGCTGGCGGACAAGGGGGATGGCCGCGTAGATGAGGCGGGCTGCGCTGTAAAAGGCCACAATGAGCAGCGTGTAATAGGTGATTTCGATGTGGCCGGCCAGAATGTTCATGCCGAGCGCGACCGCGCCGAGGGCCGCCCAGGGCGCGCGCGCCGGGCCGCCGAGCAGGGGCTTCCCGCGCACGATCCACTCGGCCATCAGCAGCAGGGCGGGCAGCCACACCGCCGAGGCGATGATCATCGGGAAGACGGCACTGATGACCAGGAACTGGCTGAGTTGAAAAACCACCCCGCCAACGGCGCTGCCGGCTTTGCCCAACCCAAGCCCGGCGCGCAGGTAGGCGTACATGAAGACGCCGGCCAGCCCGAGTTGGAGGACCGTGAACCAGCCGTAAGCGGCGGACAGCGGCAGCACGTAGTAGAGGATACTGAAGGGGTAGAGGGCGGATTGCTGCCCCGCGGCGAGGAAGGGAATGCCGCTGAACTGGTGCGGGTTCCAGAGCGGGATTTCGCCCTGGCGCAGGCTTTCGAGCGTGAACGACTTCCACTGCATATTTTGCAGCACGAGGTCACTCAACAGGTGGTTATGCGGCACTTCCGGCGCACCGGCCTCGGCGCGATAAGTCGCGTAGGGCTCGTACTGGTAGAGATTTTCGGCAGGCAGCAGGGTGCGCCCGCCCACCGTTTGCGGCGCGAACAGCAGCAGCGGCAGTAGAAAGAGCAGCGCGATGAAGCCTGCGTCCTGAAGCCAGCGCCGACGGTTCGGTTGGTTCGTAATAACTCACCTCTTGTCTGGAAGCCGGGGCAACTATACAGTTCAACCCCATACCCGTTCAACCATTGACTTCACGAGCAGGGCGCGAAGAAGTGCTTTCTGGGTAGAGGCAAGGCATGCCGTGCCCCATAGGCACCAAGTTAAGGAAGCGCGTCGAAAAGGTGAAGGAGATCATAGGTATTGGGGTGATGTTTTCGCCGCGAAGGAGCCTGTGCGGGTCGTAGCTGACAGAGCCTTCGTTTCAACCATTCGAACAGGACGTATCGCCCGCACAGGCGTCATGGAGCACAGGTGCATAGGCCTGAAGCGTGACGAAGACCTTGTCCAGGCTCAGCCGTTCGGGAACCCAACCCTGCGCCTGGGTGAGCCAGTGTGCCAGAAGGACCACCAACAGCTTGGCATAGCAGGCACATCGTTGGCGAATGGGGTCACGGGTTGCGGCCTGGGTCAGCTTGGCCAGCGACTTCCAGCGTTTGAACAGCGTTCAATCTGCCAGCGGGAGCGGTAGAGCGTGTGGGCCTGCTTGACAGTCAAGCCAGTGCAGGAAGTCAGGTAGAGGGTCCAGTGCGCCAGTTTCAGGCGTTCCTGGCTGACGGGCTCGTTCTTCCTGCGAGCCCGGTGGTGCAGTTGCGCACACCGTTTGCGGTAACATGCTTCACTCACGCGTTCAGCCAGCAAGGTCATGGGTACTTGCCGGTGGCCAACCAGCACCTGCTGCGTGACCGGTTGCTGCGTGCCTGCCAATATTTCCGTCAGATTCAGAGGCTGGCCGGAC
>JAEURB010000123.1 GCA_016788435.1 Anaerolineae bacterium
CCAGCCCAAGGATGTCGAAACCGACTCCCAGATTAGCCATCGTGGCAGGCGCAAAGGCCGCCGCGCGGGGTGTACTCATCGGCATGGCATGCTATCCTTGTCGGCGCAGCGGGCCGAAACGCATTCGGCGCACGATCATCAGGGAGTTGGAAATGCGCAGCATGTTACAGTGCATGGATTGCGGGCGGCAATACCCAACGAACCGCGTACTGTACACCTGCGAGACCTGCGGCGGCTTGCTTGATGTGGTGCACAATCTGGCGGCGCTGCGCAGGGTTGTCAGCCGTGAATTGTACGATGCGCGCCTGGGGGCCTTGCGCGGGCCTTATCGCAGCGGCGTATGGCGTTACAAAGAACTGGTCGCTCCTGACCTGCCAGAGGATCTGATCGTCACGCGGCCCGAAGGAAACACCAACCTTTACCAATCGCAGCGGCTGGCGGTCTACGCCGGGTTGGACAAGCTTTATCTGAAGCACGAAGGCGAGAACCCGACCGGCTCGTTCAAAGACCGGGGCATGACAGGCGGAGTGACGCAGGCGCGAGCGCTCGGCAAGCGGCGGGTGGCCTGTGCTTCAACTGGCAATACCTCGGCGTCGCTGGCAGCATACGCAGCCTGGAGCGGCCTGCAGGGCGTCGTCCTCTTCCAGAACAAGCAGGTTGCGTTGGGCAAGCTGTCGCAGGCCGTCGCTTATGGCGCAGTCTGCATTCGCGTCGCCGCGGACTTCGACCGCAACCTCGAGCTGGTGCGCGAAATCGCGGACGAACTCGATATCTACGTCCTCAACTCGGTCAACCCCTTCCGGCTCGAAGGCCAGAAGACGATCATGATCGAGACGATGCAGCAGTTGGGCTGGGAAGCGCCAGACTGGATTGTTCTGCCGGGCGGCAATCTTGGCAACTGCTCGGCCTTCGGCAAGGGGCTGAAGGAGCTGTATGACCTCGGCCTGATTGACCGCATCCCGCGTATCGCCGTCATTCAGGCTGAAGGCGCGAACCCGCTGTACAAGGCATACCTCACCGAGTTTGAGCATTACGAGCCGGTTCATGCCGACACGGTGGCGACGGCCATCAAGATCGGTAACCCCGTCAACTACCGTAAGGCGGTGCGGACGCTGGAGGAGACGAGCGGGGTGGTCGAGCAGGTGACCGACCAGGAGATCATGGACGCCAAAGCGCAGATTGACGCGGCAGGCATCGGCTGTGAACCGGCGTCAGGCTGTTCGCTGGCCGGGGCGCGTAAGCTGGCAGCGGCGGGCATCATCCGGGCCGATGAAACGGTGGTCGCGATCTTGACCGGCCATCTGCTGAAAGACCCCGATGCGACTATCAGCTATCATCGCGGCGAACTGGCGGGTATCACCCCGGCCTTCCCCAACCACATTCATGAAGCCGAGCCAACCGTCGAGGCTCTGGCGGCCATCCTTGGCCCGAACTGAGGGACGCCCATCCACAGGGCTGTCAGTCGTCCAGCCCGATGACCTGAATTTCCTCGCTGCTTTTCGGCGGGTTATAGCGGCCGATGAACAGCCAGAATACGCCGTTGAAGAGTAGCGCGAGAATGAGCGCGACCCAGGTTTCGGTGTGTGTGCCCCGGTAGAAGGTGTAGCGCCGGATCAGTTCGCCAACCACGAGAAAGGCGAGGAACACGATCAGCCGCCTACGTCTTTCGCTGCGCTGGATGAGCAGGAAGATGAGGCTGAAGGTGACGGTGAGCAACGCAGTGATGCCGATATCCATCGAGCGACCGTAGCCTGTTGGCGAGAAGAGCCTTACGTGCGGGTGATCTGGTTACAGCGGCGGCCACGAGATGCTTGCGCCGCTGTCGCGCCAGCTGTTGATGTTGTCGAGATCCACTTCGCCGTAGGGTGGTGAGAAGGCATCGCAGGCGACGGCCTGTTCGGGTATGTCGGTGCGGGCGGCTATCAGTGGCTGTTCGGGCACGAAATAGTTCCAGGCGGCGCGCGAAATGCCCTCTATCAGCGGCCAGGCGCGCTCGAAGCTGAAGAATTCGCCATTCTCCCACACGAAGGCGGCGACGATGTAGTTGCGGCCGTTCGGCGCAAACACGATCCCGGCGTCGCCATGCACATCTTCGAGCCAGCCGTTCTTGTGAGCAATCGGTACGCCGGCCGGGATACCTGCCTGAAGCAGACGGCCCAAATCGTTGGCGCTCATCAGATTGAGCATCTGCCGGCATTCCTGCTGCGTGTATTCGCCGTCACGGTAGGCCGTCATCAGCCCCGAGCCGTACATGGCGCAGTCGTAAATCATGCCTAGCATCGAGCCGAGGTCTTCGGTTGTCGTTTGGTTGTATGGGTCAGCGCCGGTGCGGAAGCTTGCGTTCGGCGAGGTCAGTGGCGCAGCAATCGAACCCAATACCTGGTCGCCACCGAGATAGAGCGGGGCCGAAATATATGAATTGCGCGCGCCCACATACTGCATGTTGGTGGTGACGTCTGCGATGCCCGTGAACAGGTCGTTGTTGCCGATCAATTGCATGATCAGGTTGGACGAGCTGTTATTGCTGCAAAGCAGCGACTGCGCCATCAGGAACGCCTCGTCGTCACTGGGGGCGAAGAGCAGGTTTCTGAAGTAGTCCAGCAGGATCGAGATCTTGACGGTGCTGGCTGCCGAAACCGCGACATCGCTCAGCAGGTTGACCTCGGCGCCGGTTTCCAGGTCCATGATGTAAACCGAGGCAACCGAGTTCTGCCCGTCGTAGACGAAGCCTTCCGAATCTAGATAGGCCACGATCAGGTCACGCAAGGCGCTGATGTCGGGGCGTCCCCCGTTGGTGCCCTTGAGGGGAAGTACCACCTGCCGTTCGGTGGGGTCTTTGAGCGCGGCATCAATGAGTGGAATTGCCCGTTCCACGTCCAGCGCGTAGCCGACCGCGCCTGGACGGATGGACAGCGTATCGAGATCGAACTGCGCCTCGCCGGGCGAACGGTCGTAGCGCGCGGCCACATCCGCCAGGAAGTCCTGCAGCAGCCGTTCCTGATAGCCTGCGCTCAGATTGACGTCAATCGTTTGTGCCGTGATACGCCCGGTCAGAAATGCGGCGAAGCGCGACCAGAAGGTCGACTCGTTCTGGCTGGCCGAACGGGCCGCTGCCAGCATGGACTCCTGATTGGTTCGGAACCCGACCGCCGCTGGGTCGAGCAGGATCGGGCTGTCGTTGTACCACAGGACGATTGGCTGCGCGTAGGCCTGCTCCCAGCGCGTTCGGGCCTCATCGGGCGACAGTCCACCCACGTCCACCCCGCCCACAGTCACATCTCCCGCCAGTTGGTTGTTTTGCTGGCTGAAGTTGACGAGCTGAAGCGCGAACAGGCCGATGGCCATTAAGATCAGTAGCCATGAGAAGATGGGGATAATGGGCAGGCTGCGCGTTTTCTTGCGTGTGCCCAGCCCGGTAAGCCCGGAGGTTGCCATACGATGCTCCCGACAATCGAACGCCAGTATAGGAACGCGCAGGCCGGGCGTCAACGATGGGCAGACGGCGCTTGGCATACGGCGGGCTGGCGCAATGATAATTGAGGCGCAATAGTTGGAAAGTGGTATACTCATCTAACAAGGAACTATCCGTTTGGTTGCCGGTTTGCCGTGAGGAGCCTTGCCGTGGGGGCCGAGAGCGCGAGTTTCCTGAACGTCTTTCTGATTCCACCCGGTGATCAGATCTATATCCTGCTTGGGTTTGTCCTCTGCGCCACCTTGTTCTTGATGGCGTTTGGGCAGTACCAGCGCGATCGGAAGGCCATCGAGCCGGCCGCATTTACGGTAGGGGCGGGCGTCGCGGCGATTAGCTGGGCGCTGCTCATGGTCGGGGCTGTTTTTGCCCTGCTCACCAATCAGCCGGGCCAGGCCATCCTACCACCGATTGAAGCGCTGGCGCAGGCGTTAACCGTACTGTGGCTGGCTTATGCGTTTGTGTCATCCAGCCACCGCTTCGGGCGCTTGATTCGCCTGCTTGCTATCGGCGGCAGCGTGGCCCTCTTCATCGGTTACGTGCTCACGGGCGCTTCGTGGAGCGGCGGGAGTGCTGTACTGTTCTCCGAATCGGCGCTTGGCACGACCTGGATGATGGGCACGCTGGTGATCGGGTTGGCGGCTATCGTGCTGCTGGCGCTCGACTTCACCGGCATTATCGACTCTCCGCTTCGTATCGTGGCGCTTGCCATGATCGTCGCCGCTGAAGCGGGCGCATTGCTCGGCGTTGGCGGTGCGGGCAACTCGGCTGGTCTGGTTCGCATTGGCTTCGTTGCCTTCCTGATCGTAACGACCTGGATCGTCTACCGCATGGGCCTGCGCCAGATCGAAGCCCGGGCGCTGGCGGTCGCGCGCAAGAACGGCAACGGCAACGGACACAAAAATGGTAACGGGCACGGCAATGGGGCTGCCGCCGAGGCCACACCCTCTACTGCGGCTACCTTGGTCGCTGAACCTCCCTCGCGCTCCGGTGACCGCGAGTCCGCCCAGTTGGTGCGCGCGCTCGGTATGATGCTTGAAAACGCAACGCCAGCCACTATTCCCGGCCAGATTACGGCGGCTGTGTCGAATAGCCTGCGAACCGATGTCTCGCTGCTGCTCTCGGCTCACGACACCCAGTACGCCGATATCACCACCGGCCAGGACCGGGTGATGGCCCGCGAAATAACCGGTATCTCGATCAACCTGAACGATCAGCCCACGCTGGTCAACGCCATTGAACGGCGCGCGCTGCGTTCATTGATGCCATATCGCAGCGAGGATGAACTGAAAGACCTGTACGGCTGTATGGACATCGAGCCAATCGGCCCCACTTACTTCCAGCCGCTGATCAGCCAGGGCAACCTGTACGGTGTACTGGTGACCGGCAACCCGTATTCCGGGCGTGAATTGAACGATGGCGATCAGGAACTGCTGAAAGGTATCGCCATCATCGGCGCAAATCTGATGGCGCTTTCTCTCGCGGCCCGCGATGCCCGGATGGAGGGCGAGGGGAAGATTATCGGCGCGATGGTGCGCGGTACGGCCGCCACTGAGGACCAGGAGAGCCTGAACGTTTGGAACGAGATGCGGGCTGAACTGGAGGCCGCGCACAGCCAGATCAGTCAGCTTTCCGAGCAGGTGACGCTCCTGAAGCTGGAACTGGACGACGAGCGGTCGCGCATGGCGCTGGCGCTGGATGACAGCGATGAGGGGAAGACGATTTCCCAGCAGATGGCCGCGGTCACCGGCGAACAGCAGCGGCTGGCCGACGAACGCGACCAGCTATCGGCGCGCGTGCGCGAAGCCGAAGCGGCGCTGGCTGGTGCCTCAGGCGAGGACTCGGTGGTGGTTTTCCGCGCCATGATTGACGTGCTGGAGCGCGAACGCGACGAACTGGCGACGCAGCGTGAACGTCTGCAGAGCGAACTGGATAGCCTGCGCGCGACCGGGGCGACTCAGCCGGCGATGGTTCAGGACATGCTTCAGCGCATGAGCGAGGACAAGGCGCGCCTGCAAGTCGAGCGCGATCAGTTGAGCAGCAAGCTTGGTGACATCGAGATGCAGCTCAACGCGCTCGGCGTCATCGGCGGCGCAGTCGGGCTTACCCAGTTGATCACACAGCTTTTCGAGCAGCGGGCCAGCCTGCAAACGCGCAACGAGGCGCTGCGGATGGAGCGCGACGCGCTGCTGAATGAGCGCGTTGGGCTGGAGACGGGCGGGCTGGGTGTGGGCGATGTTCAGCTTGCGCAGCTTCAAACTGATCTCACGCATGTGGCTGCCGACCGTGAAGCGATGACCAAGCAGCGTGACCGCTATCGCGCCGAGCGCGACGAACTGACGGGCCGGGTCGATGCGCTGCGCGAAGTACAGGCGCGCCTGATGGCAGAGGCGACGGCCTTCGAACAGGAACTGACCGAATCGCACGCGGAATTGCAGGATCTGCGCGAGGAGATGCGCCAACTGGCCGACGAGCGCAGCGCGTTAACCAGCGAACGAGATACGCTACTGGGAGAGAGGCAGGCCTACGCGCTGGATCGCGATCAGCTGCTGGCCCGTGTCGAAGGGGATCGCGAACGGCTGCAGCAGCTGGGCGTGGATGGCGTCGGCGCGCTGACGCGGATGATTGAGGATCTTTCGGCCGAGCGCGCGTCGCTCGAACGTGACCTGAACGGTCTCAAGGCGAAGCTTGCCACCGCCGAAGACCGGCTCGATTTCGCCCAAATCAAGGGGGCACCGAGAGGGCAGTCGCTGCTCCAGCAAGACAGCCCGGACGTGATGTTGAGCATGGTACAGGACTTGCGAACGCCAATGACGTCGGTCGTGGGCTATGTGGATCTGCTCCTCAACGAATCGGCCGGCATACTGGGCGAGATGCAGCGCAAGTTCCTCCAGCGTATCGCCACCAATGTGCAGCGCCTGACTTCGATGCTCGACGACCTGATCCATGTCGCCTTCCTGGACGCCGGGCGCTTCACGCTATCGCCCCAGCCGGTGGCCATCGTGCAGTTGATTGAGGACTCGATTGACAGCGCCATGAACGCCCTCCGCGAGAAAGGGCTGTCGCTTCACCTCGATCTGGATGAGGACTTGCCAGATATTGACGTGGATCGTGATGCCATCTCGCAGGTGATCGGTCATTTGCTGACCAACGCCTATCTGGTCTCACCGCCCGGCGCTGATCTGTTCATTACGGCCCGTCAGGATACGATCAACGCGCCGGTCGAGGATGAGGACCGCTTCGAGAACATTCCGGCCTTAATCGTCTCATTCGAGGATCGCGGCGGCGGGATCGCGCTCGAAGATCAAACGCGCGTCTTTGCGCGCAAGTACAAGGCTGAGAACCCGCTGATTCAGGGGCTGGGCGATACCGGAGTCGGGCTGGCGATTGCCAAAGCGCTCGTTGAAGCGCATGACGGCGAGGTCTGGCTCGAATCACGTGAAGGCATCGGCAGCACATTCTCATTCTACATTCCGGCGCAGCCAGTGCTTGCGGTCGAGGGCTAGTAGGGGGAACACATGCGGCGCGATATCGGCAACGAGGTAGTGGTCGCAGTCATCGCGGTGGCGCTCATCGCGTTCGCGGTCACGTTTGGCATCGTTCTCTCTCTCTCGACGTCTGGCCCGGCCGGCACGGTGCTGGAGCCAACTGCAACGTCCGCCTCGGTTGCTGAACTGCCAACCGACTTGGCTGAGGTGACGGCTGAGGCATCAGCAGAGGCCGTGCCGACCAATCAGTCTGCAACGCCGAACGTCGGGTCTTCTCCTGTACCTGCTGTCTCCGCAACTGCGGCTGCCACCGAGGCCGTAACGCAACCGGCGACTGCCACCGGCCCTGCCGTTGCGCCGACGCGAACGCCACGCGCGGCTCAACCTACTGCGACCGCGACAGCGATGCCGCGCACGGCAACTCGCTCGGCCCAGATCGCCGCGGCCAGCGCGACAGCCGTGGAGCAGGCGTCGTTGGAAATGACGGCGACTCAACTTGCGCAAGGTGCGGTCCAGGTTACCGCCGAGGCAACCAGTCAACTTGCCGCGACGGCCGAAGTTACGCAAACCCCGCGCCCAACGCGCGGCGCTGCTGCAAACGCGACCGACACCCCCCGTCCAACGCGCACGGAGCGGCCACCACGCACCCTTGAAGCGACGGCTGCGCCAACTGAGGCGGTTGCAACCAGCCAGCCTGTCGCGACGGCCGAAGCTACGCAAACCCCGCGCCCGACTCGCGTTGTTGCAGCAAATGCGACCAATACCCCACGCCCAACGCGCACGCAGCAGGCACGTGTGACGGTGACCGGGACAGCTGCGACCAGCCAGCCCGTCGCGACGGCCGAAGCGACGCAAACCCCGCGCCCGACTCGCGTTGTTGCAGCAAATGCGACCAATACCCCACGCCCAACGCGCACGCAGCAGGCAAGTGTGACGGTGACCGGGATAGCCGCCACCAGCCAGCCGGTGGCGACGGCTGAAGCCACGCAAACCCAGCGTCCAGCCCGAACGCCAGCGTCAACCGCGACCACTACAGTACGGCCGTCACGCACCCCGCGCCCAACGCGAACACCCGAGCCAACTGCAACGCATACTGCAAGCCCAACGCGCACGCCACGGCCCACCAATACCACGACGCCGCTGCCGACGAATACACCCACCAAAACACTGACGAACACGCCGACTACAACACCGACGAATACGCCGACAGCGACGGCCACTAACACGCCAACGTGGACGCCATCACCCACAGCAACCCATACACCCACGGCCACGCCGACTGTGCCCCTGCCGACGGCTATCATCATCCCGCCCGATGCCGAGCTACCGACCGTCTCCGTCATCACCAACTCGCCGAACTCGTCCGTTACATGTATCGCGCCGATCGGCTGGGCGCCGTATACCGTACTACCGGGCGAAACGCTGTTCGAGATTGCTCAGGCCACCGGTACGACCGTCGGAGTGCTGCGCGCTGCCAACTGCCTCGACGATGCCAACCGGATTGTCTCTGGCTCGATCATCTATGTGCCGCGCCCGGTAACTGGCTCGGTTGCTGCGGTCGCGCCGGTCTTTCCAACCACCGCACCAGCCGGAGCGACCCCCGAACCGCTGGAGGCCGAGGGCTGTCTGTTGGAGACGGTGGTCATCTCAGCGCCCGAACCTGGCGACACTGTGACAGGCACGATGGAGTTGATCGGCAGCGCCAGTTCGCCCGCCTTCCGCTACTACCAGATTGACGTGCGCCCGGAAGGCGTGGATCGCTATGACTTCTATCTGCGGCGCAGCCAGCCAGTCGAGGATGGGCTGCTCGGCATACTGAATACCGGTTTGTTCGGCGAGGGATTGCACTGGGTGCGCGTCAGCGTGGTCGAAAGGGACGGAATCACGCTCGCGCCCTGCGCTACCCCGCTGATTTTCCGCTGAGGGCAGGGCGGCCGTAGAGTCGGCTAAGGGCTTCTGCTAAACTGACGGGCTGGAAAGTCAGTCTGTTCAGGACGGCACATGAGTTCAGAGAGTTCCTCCCAGGCGCGCCCGGCCCACGGCGCGTTCTGGTTGACTGTGTTGGCGGTACTGTTGGTGGCTTTGCTTGTGGCGTTGGTGCTGGTGGCCACCCCGCTGCAGGCGGTTGCGCGTGAACAGGCGGCCTACGCCGCGCAGCAGCCCTCGTTCGCTCCGACCGCCACCGCAATGGCCGTTGAAGCGCAGTCCCCAGCGCCCAAGCGCCCCGCAGCGCGCAAGGCCGATCCTGGCCCGCCCGAGCAGATTCTGTTCCCGACCAATACGCCACAGCCGATTGCCACGCCCCCACCTGACCAGATTGCCACGCCTGCACCAGTTGGTGAGGCGCTTCCGCAAGTTACACCCCCGCCGCTGCCCACCTTGTTCATCTACAGTGGCCCCGACCATAGTGGTGCAGCGCCCACCGCCATCCCGACGGCTGTTCCTCAGCTTGACCGGCAAGGCAACGACCTGATGAATATCCTGCTCGTCGGCAACGATGGCGAGATCACCAACGATGGCTCGCTGCGAACCGACAGCATGATTATCGTTTCCATCAATCGGACGGCCGGGACGGTGTCGCTGCTCAGTCTGCCGCGTGACCTCTATGTCTATGTGCCAAGCTGGACGATGCAGCGGCTGAACACGGCCTGGGGCTATGGCGAATCGGTGGGATGGACCGACGGCGGTTTTGGCCTGATGCGCCAGACAATCTTCTATAACCTGGGTATCAATGTCCATCATTACGCGATGGTAGACCTGACTGGCTTCAAGGCCTTGGTGGATGCCGTCGGCGGCGTGCAGGTGGCGGTAGATTGCGCGATTCAAGACCTGCCGCTGATTGACGCCGAAGTGCCCGCCAGCGCCTATGCTGCGTCAGAAGAGGGCTACTGGGTGCTGCCCGTTGGCGAGTATCAGATGAGCGGGGCCGAGGCGCTTTGGTATGCACGCTCCCGCCACAATAGCAGCGACTTCGACCGTGGCCGCCGCCAGCAGCAGCTGCTGCGCGCGATCTGGCGGCAGGCGCGCGAGAATGGCCTGCTGGGGCAAATCCCTCAGCTCTGGAGCGAGGCAGCGCCCTACATTCAAACCAGCCTGACGCTGGAAGACATCCTCAGCCTCGTGCCGGTCGCGCTTAACCTTGACGCCAGCAAAATGGAACAGTTCACGCTGGTTCGCACCTACCATACGCAGCCATGGCAAACGCCCGACGGTGACTACGTCCAACTGCCGATCTTCGAGACGATGCGCCCGCTGCTTGAGGATTTCTACACGCCGCCGACCGCCAACCAATTGGCGCTCGAAGGTGTGACCATCGGCGTCTATAACGGTACGCCGAACGAGGGCTGGGATGCAGTGGCAGCCCAGCGGCTGCAGTCCGACGGGTTTAACGCGATTGCGCTTGGCCCCGCGCCGGCCCGCGACTTCACCGATACGATGCTGATTGACCGCGCGGGTAGCGCCAAGGGGAGCAGCTTGTCGAGCGTCGCCGGGTCGCTGAACGTACGGCCCGAGAACATCCTCGTCGAGCCGTCGGCCAGCCGTACGGTGGATCTGGAGGTCATCGTCGGCCAGAGCTACAACTCGTGCAGCCAGGGCGGCGTCCTGCCCGTGGCTCCTCCGGCGACTCCGTCAACCTAACGGCGCATTCGGCCCTTGCTCAAAAAACGCCCGGCTCACACCAGATCCGGGCGTTTTCGTTGTGAATGGTTGTCAGCCGGGAAAGCCGCCGCCTTCACCACCGGCCTTGCCACGAACCTCCTCGGTGCGCCTGATGTAGTCCCCTTCGCGCAGCGCCTGAATCGGGTCAGGGTGCAGGCCCATCTCCACGCGAACTTGTGCCAGCAGCGGCCGCACGTCAGTCTGAAAGGCCGTCATCAGCTCCTGGTGCGCGCCCATGATATCGCCGGCCGCTTGCAGCGCATGCAGCCGGTCGTAATTGACGATCAGTGCCTTGGCATAGGCCGCCTGGCAGTTCAGCACGCTCATCACCATGCCTTCGATCTTGTTCTCCAGATAGAAGGCCTGGTCAATCATGTAGGCGACGTTCTGCGCGCGTTCGCCAGACTCGACCAGCTCGACGAAGATCTCGAATAGTTCCTGCGGGTTGACGCTCCCCACGATCAGGTCGTCATCCGCGTAGCGGCGCGCGTTGAAGTGGAAGCCGCCCAGCCGCCCTTCGTCGAGCAGAAATGCGACGATGTGGGCGATATTCGTCCCTTGCGCGTGATGGCCGGTATCCACCAGCACTCCGGCCTGCGGCCCCAGCTTGAGCGCCGTCGCGTACGACATGCCCCAGTCGGCGAAATCGGTGTGATAGAAGGCTGGCTCGAAGAACTTGTACTCGATCAGCATCCGGCCATTGGCGGGCAGTTCCTTGTAGGCCTGCGCCAGCGCATCGAAAGCCCGGCGTTTGCGCTGTGTGATGCTGTCTTGCCCGGCGTAGTTGGTGCCATCAGCGAACCACAGGCTGAGCAGGCTGCTGTCCACCTTCCGCATGATCTCGCAGCACTCGACGATATGTTCGAGCGCGTTCTCGCGCATCGCGCTGCTGGCGTTGGTGATGCTGCCCAGCTTGTATTGTTCATCCTGAAACAGGTTCGGATTGACCGCCCCCAGGCGAACCCCTTGCGCGTGGGCGTACTCCTTGAGGGCCGCCCAGTCATCAGTCTTGTCCCAGGGGATGTGGATAGCGACCGACCCCGCCACGCCCGTGAGCCGGTGAACATAACCGGCGTCCTGCAGCTTCTCCTCGATATTGCGCGCCGCCCCCGCTCCGGGGAAGGTCTTGAAGCGCGTGCCGCTGTTTCCATAGCCCCACGACGGCGTTTCGATGTGCTGAAGCCGCAGTTTCGCCTTGATGCCTTCGACCGGGAGGCCGCGTTCCAGTAGCTGCTCTTCCAATGACGGATAATATTTGGCGCTCATGACAGTGAAATCCTTGTTGCATGGCATAAAATCAGAGCTACAATCTGGCGCTGGTTACTTTCACTTTCTTTTGTTTGGCGCGAGTCTATCCCGAAGGGGAGAAGCGTGTCAAATATGACGCTTTTTGTTGAAGAACGCCGCCGGATGATTTTGGACGAACTGAAACAGCGCGGCCGCGTGTCGGTTCGCGAACTCAGCGCCGCCATGCACGTCAGCGAAGTGACGATCCGCCAGGATTTGCGCACGCTCGAAACCGAAGGCCTGCTGGAGCGCACCTATGGGGGCGCGCTGCTGCGCGAGGCGGCCAGTGGCCCGCCCGAACTCTCCTTCCACACGCGAATGGGCAAAAAGCGGGCCCAGAAAGAGGCGATTGGCCGGGCCGCCGCCGCGCTGGTGCGCGATGGCGATGCCATCGCGCTCGATGCCAGTTCGACGGCCTTTGCCACGGCCAGCCTGCTCAAGTCCCTGCGCCGCCTCACGGTCGTCACCAACAGCCTGCATCTCGCCAACTTCTTCCTCGATGCGCCGCAGATCACGGTCATGCTGCCCGGTGGGCGCTTGCGCCGGGACTCGATTTCGCTGGTCGGCCGCCCAGAGGGCCTGCCCGATATCAATCTGCGCCTCGGCTTCTTTGGCGCGCGCGGCGTTTCAACGGTGGCGGGCATCACCGATGTGGATGTGGACGAAGTGGCCATGAAGCAGGCGATGGCCAGCCGCTGTCTGTCGGCGCTGGTGCTGGTGGATGGAGGCAAAGTGGGGCAGGTGAGCGCCTACACCTTCCTGCGCCTGCCGGATGTCGCTCGCGTGATCACATCTGACGACGCCCCTGAGGTCCTCGTGCGCGAGATCCGCGAGGCGGGCGTTGAGGTTCAGGTTGAGCGGGCGCTCCGGAAAATGCCGGACGTGGATTCGTGATTTGACAGCCCAGGCCAATTCATTAGACTGGAATGTAACGAAAGCAATCGAAAGTGATCGGGATGGCTTGGCAATGACTGGGCCAAGCTATCCCGTGTTCGTGAAGGGAAACTGGAATGCCGAAGAATCTGTGGAATGACGCCGAAGCCGCCGCGCTGCCCGACCTGGGCGGGCTGGTTTACCGCAGTAATCTGCTTGGGCGTGACCGCGCGGTGGTGAACATTTACGGCGGGAATACCAGTTCCAAGTTGCCGATGGTCGATCACCTGGGGCGCACAGTCGAAGTGCTGGCCGTTAAGGCGTCTGGCTCAGATGTAGCGACCATCACGGAACGAGGCTTCGCGCTGCTGCGCATGGCAGACATCGAACCGCTGTTCGCGCGCGATGCGATGACCGACGAGAAGATGGTGGCCTATCTCGAACGCACGGTCTTCGAGCCGGGCCGCCCGCGCCAGAGCATCGAAACGCTGCTGCACGCCTTCGTTCCGCACCCGGTCGTAGACCACACCCACCCCGATGCCATCATCAGCCTCGCCTGCGCGCCCGACGCCGAAGCGGCCGCCCGCGCCGTTTATGGCGATCGCATGGCCTACGTGCCGTACATCCGCCCCGGCTTCACACTCAGCCAGTGGATCGGCCAAAAGGTACGCGAAAACCCGAAGGTCGAACTGGTGGTGATGGGCAAGCATGGGCTGGTGACGTGGGGGCCAGACAGCAAGACATCGTATGACCGCACCATTGCTGTCATTCAGGAAGCTGAGGACTACCTGGCGGACAAGCGGCGTGGAAAACGCGTCTTCGGCCCATTGACGACGCCGCCGCTGCCGGTTGCCGAGCGCGAGGCCGTACTGGCCGAAGTGCTGCCGGTCATCCGGGGCGCGGTTTCGGGCCGTCGCGCCGCCATCCTCCAGCACGATTCGTCCGATGAGGTGCTCGACTACGTGGGCAGCGAGCGCACGGCCGAGGTCAGCCAGCTTGGAGCGGCCTGTCCGGATCATCTCGTCCACGTCAAGCGCAAGCCGATGTTTGTGCAATGGACACCGTCTGAGGGCGTCGAAGCGCTCAAGCAGAAGGTTTCCGAGGGCGTTGCGGACTATGAAGTGGATTACGTCGCCTACTTCGAGGAATGCAAGGAAGAGGGCGACGATCTGCGCGACGCCGCTCCCCGAGTCATCCTCATCCCCGGTGTGGGAATGGTCACGACGGGTAAAGACGTGACCAATGCCGGCGTCAGCCGCCAGCTGTATCACCGCGCGATTGACGTGATCGGTGGGGCCGAATCGGTCGGCGGGTTCGTCAGTCTGTCCGCCAAGGAAGCCTACGATATCGAGTACTGGCCGTTGGAACTGTACAAGCTCAAGCTGGCCCCGCCAGATCGTGATTTCGCGGGCCGTGTGGCGTTGGTGACGGGCGGTGCCAGCGGAATCGGCCGCGCCGCCGCCTTCCGCATGGCAGCCGATGGCGCGCACATCGTCATCGTGGACATTAACGCCGAAGCGGGCGAAGCGACGACCGCCGAGCTCAACAGGCAGTTCGGCAAGGGGCGCGCCGTGTTCATTCGCGCCGACGTGACGGACGAGGCGCAGGTCATCAATGCACTGCGCTCGGCTGTGCTGACCTTTGGCGGCGTGGATGTGCTGGTCAACAACGCGGGCATCGCCGGCGGTGGCCCGTTCACCGAAACGACACTGGCGGATTACGACCGCCAGATGGATATTCTCGTCAAGGGCTACTACCTGTTCGCGCGTGAGGCGTTCAAGGTGCTGAAGGCGCAGGGCATCGGCGGTTCGATGGTTTTCGTGGGCAGCAAGAACAGTATTTTCGCCGGCAAGGGCGCGAGCATTTACAGCATGGCGAAGGCGGCCGAAGTACATCTGGCCCGCTGTTTGGCCGAGGAAGGCGGTGAGTTCGGCATTCGCGTCAATTCGGTGCTGCCCGACGCGGTCATCCGCGGCAGCAGCATCTGGAGCGGCGAATGGAAGGAAGCCCGCGCCAAATCGTATGGCGTGGCGGTGGACGACCTGAACGATTTCTACCGCAAGCGCAATACGCTCAAGGCGGAAATCCTGCCGGAAGACCTGGCCGAGGCAATTGCCTTCCTGGCCGGGCCGCGCAGCGCGAAGACAACTGGCGCGATGCTGAGCGTAGATGGCGGCGTGCCAGCCGCCTATGCCCGCTGAACCGGAGGACGTGCTGTTGTGAATGCCAACGTTCTGGCGGTCGATCTCGGCGCTGAATCCGGGCGGGTACTGCGGGTTTCCTGTGATGGAAGCCGCCTGGCCAGCGAAGATCTACACCGCTTTCCGAACAATCCGGTCTATGCCGGCGACACCCTCTATTGGGATGTTCTGCGCCTGTGGCACGAAATTGAACACGGTCTGGCCGCCGGGCTGGACAGTGCGTCATCTATTGGGGTGGATACCTGGGGGGTGGACTTCGCACTGCTCGATGGCGACGGACGGCTGGTCTCTAACCCCGTGCACTATCGCGACACCCGCACCCACGGCATGACCGAGTGGGTATTCGAGCGGGTGCCGAAGCGCCTCATCTTCGAGCGCACCGGCGTGCAGTTCATGCAGCTCAACACGCTCTACCAAATCGCCAGCCTGGTGCGTTGGAACAGCCCCGCGCTTCGCCTTGCGGCCGTCGCCATCTCCATTCCCGACTTGTTCAACTTTTGGATGACTGGGCAGATAGCCTGGGAGTTCACACACGCCACCACGACCCAGTTCTACAACCCGCGCGCCGCCGGATGGGACTACGAGACGCTCGAAGCGGTCGGCGTTCCCGTCCAGTGGTTCCCGCAGATTCTTCCGCCGGGCACCCAGTCCGGTGAATACAAGGGGCGGCCCGTTATCCTGCCCCCAACGCACGACACCGGCAGCGCGGTGGCGGCGGTTCCGGCTGTAGACGAGCATTTCGCCTACATCAGTTCTGGCACCTGGAGCTTGATCGGGCTGGAGGTGACTTCGCCCATCATCACCGAGGCGTCGTATGAAGCCAATGTCACCAATGAAGGCGGCCCATTTGGCACGTTCCGCTATCTGAAGAATGTGGCGGGGCTATGGCTGGCGCAGCAAAGCCGGGCGACCTGGCGCGCGCAGGGCCACGAGTACAGCTATGATGAGCTTACGCGGCTCGCTGAGGCCGCCGAACCGTTCCGCAGCCTGATTGACCCCGACGCGAGTGAGTTTCTGCCGCCGGGCGACATTCCGGAACGGTTACGCGAGTACTGCCGCGCAACGGGTCAACCGGTTCCAGAGACGGTGGGGCAGGTGATGCGGACGATCTACGAGAGCCTCGCGCTGAAGTACCGCTGGGCGCTGGAGCGAATGGTGGCGACTTCTGGCAAGCGGGTGGATGTGATGCATGTCATCGGCGGCGGTTCGCGTAGCGCGCTGCTCTGTCAGTTGACGGCTAACGCCATCGGCCGGCCGGTTGTAGCGGGTCCTGCCGAGGCGACCGCGCTCGGTAATGCCGTCGTCCAGTTGATCACGCTGGGAGTTCTGCCGAGCCTGGCCGCTGCGCGCGAGATGGTGGCGCGTTCGACGGCGACTGTGCGTTACGAGCCGCAACAGTGGGCGGAATGGGATGCCGCCTACACCCGTTTCAAGGGCTTGATTCACTGATGTGCGCCGCAGGGCGCGAACAGGGTGCTGCTATGGAACCAGTGCTTCAACTAGAGCATATTTCCAAATCGTTTCCTGGCGTGAGGGCCTTGAGCGATGTGCAATTCGAGATGCGCCCCGGTGAAGTTCATGCGCTCCTGGGCGAAAACGGCGCCGGTAAGTCCACGCTGATCAAGATCATTTCTGGCGTTTACCAGCCAGATAGCGGCGTGATGCGCGTGGGAGGGCAGGAACGCCGCTTCGAAAACCCGCGTGAGGCGCAAAGCGCCGGCATCGCCACCATCTATCAGGAACTCAGCCTGTACCCTGAGTTGACAGTGGCCGAGAACATCTTCATGGGCCACGCTCCTAAGGGCCGGCTGGGCGCACTGAGCTGGGGCGAAATGCGCCGGCGCTCGCGTGAAATCCTGGACTCGCTCAATATCCATGACATGGATGTCGGGCGAAAAGTCGGCACGATGAGCGTGGGCAACCGCCAGCGCGTGGAGATCGCCAAGGCGCTCTCGCTCGATGCGCGCATCCTGATTATGGACGAGCCGACGGCGGCGCTCACCGAATCCGATGTCGAGCGCCTGTTTAGCATCGTGCGCTTGCTGCGCGAACGCGGCGTTGGCATCGTCTATATCAGCCACCGCTTACAGGAAGTCTTCGACCTGACTGACCGCGTGACCGTCCTGCGTGACGGTCAATATGTGGGCACGAAGGATGTCAGGGACGTGACCGAGAGCGATTTGATCACGATGATGGTCGGCCGCACGATTGACGAGCTTTTCCCGAAGCTCAAGGCCGATATCGGCGAGACGGTGCTGGAGGTGCGTGACTTGCAGCGCCAACCCAGCACGCTCGGCGTGTCGTTCCAACTGCGCCGGGGCGAGATTCTTGGCCTGGCCGGGTTGGTGGGTTCGGGCCGCAGCGAGCTGGCGCAGGTGATTTTCGGCTTTACACCGGCCGATTCAGGTGAGATCAAGGTGCGCGGTAAAACCGTGGCCATCCGTCACCCCGGCGATGCGATGAATCTGGGTATCGCCTACGTGCCTGAAGATCGTGGCCAGCAGGGGCTGGTGCGGCCGATGCGCGTGCGCGAGAACGTGAGCATGGCCGTGCTCAAAGAGCTTTCGCGGGCCACCTTCATCCAGCGGCGGTCCGAGCGTAATCTCGCGCTGAAAACGGTCGAGCAGCTTCGCGTGCGCACGGCTGGCATCGAGCAGATCGTCGGCCGTCTCAGCGGCGGCAATCAGCAGAAGGTGGTGATCGGGAAGTGGCTCGCGGCCAAACCCGCCATCCTGATTATGGATGAGCCGACACGCGGCATTGACGTCGGCGCAAAGTCCGAAATTCACCGGTTGATGAGCGAACTCGCCCAGCAGGGAATGGCCGTGCTGATGATTTCCAGCGAGCTACCGGAGGTGCTGGGTATGAGCGATCGCATTCTCGTCATGCGCGAGGGCAAGATCGCCGCCGAATTCAGCCGCGAAGAGGCCACGCAGGAGAAGCTCGCCGCCGCCATGATGAGCACCGTGCCGGCCAATGGTTCAGCTAACGGCGTCGTGAAGGGGCCAACCTGATGACGGCATCGAGTCAACCCATGAGCACGGGCCGCACCAGCGGCGTCAGCCAGCTTTGGCCGATGATTCGCGGCGCGATGAACAGCCAGGAGTTTGTGCTGCTCGTCGCCATCGTGGTGATTGCCCTGCTGGCGGCGGCGAACAACCCGCGCTATCTGAGCGAACGTAACGTCTTGTCCATTATGCAGGGCAACGCGTATATCGCGGTCGCCGCCATCGGCGCGTCCATGATCATCATCTCAGGCAACATTGACATCTCGGTTGGCGCGCAGATCGGGGTCTTCGGTGTCATCACCGGCATCGTCGTTAAGGAACTGGCGGCCGCCGGGCTTCCCGCCCAGGTTGGCTGGTTGATCCCGATTGCCCTCGGCCTCCTGATGGGGCTGGTCAACGGTTTTCTGGTTGCCTACTTACGCATCCCGTCCATTGTGGTCACGCTCGCAATGGCGAGCATCCTCAAGGGCGGCCTGCTGTGGTTCACCCGGGGTGCCGAAGTAACGAACCTGCCGGCCGGCTTCCTGTTCTCGCAGGGGAAGTTTCTCGGGCTGCCAAACCAGATACCGCTGATGATCCTGCTGGTAGTGATAGTTGCCTTCTGGATGCGTTTCAGTGCGCCCGGCCGCTCGATTTACGCGGTGGGCGGCAATGCAGAGGCGGCTCGGTTATCGGGCATCAACTACAAGCG
>JAEURB010000131.1 GCA_016788435.1 Anaerolineae bacterium
CCGGGCGCAACGAAGGGATGCAGGAGCTGGTAGGCGCGATGGCCCGCCTCACCAACAAGGCGATTATCGTGCAGGACAAGCGCCTGCAAATCGTCTTCAGCCAGTTACAGCCGCAGTTCGTCGCCTACTGGGAAGACATCGAGGCCTTTCTCCGCAAACTGGATAATCTGCCGGTGGAACTGCAGGACCGCCACCGTATGAGCGAAGTGGACTACCCGGTGCTGCTGCAATCGCTGGCCACGCCCGGCCTGGCCCGGCTGGTCGCGCCTATCGTCACGCGCGATGTCGGGCGTGGCTATCTCAGCATTATTGGCAATGACTCGGAACTCGACGACATTGATCAACTGGTGGCCGAACATGGCGCCGCCGCCTGCGCGCTGGAAATGGCCAAGGCCAAGGCCGTCAGCGACACCGAGAAGCGCCTGCGCGGAACGTTCCTCGACCGCATCCTGATCGGTGATGTCAGCCAGCAGGAAGCCGTGCGCCAGGGTGAGCGCTTCGAGCACGATATGACGCGCACGCATGTCGCCATCGTCTGTGCCTGGCAAGGCGAGAAAAGCCCCTCACTACGCCGGCTGGAGACAGTCATCAACGGCGTCGTGTCGGCGCAATCCCTGCCCGTCCTGGTTTGGCAGCGCGAACGCGAGAACGAAGTGCTGATCTTCGCTGCGGCTGATGACAAAGATCCGACGACAGCCGCCATGCGCCTGGCGCGAACGGTCGCCTTCGAGATTACCCGGCAGTATCCCAGCGCGCATGTCGCGATTGGCGTTGGACAGCCCGCGCAGGATGTGACCGCCTGGCGTGCCGGTCACCGTGACGCGACGCAGGCGGCCGATCTGGCCAAACGTCTGCAAACCGATACCCCGCTCTTCATCGGTGATTTGGGCGTCTACCAGCTCATCCTCAGCCTGGGCGACCGTGACAAACTGGTCGCCTTCTACGAACGCACGCTCGGACCACTACTCGACTATGACACGCGCCAGCATGCCGACCTCGTCAAAACGCTGGAAGCCTTCTTCGCCTGTCACGGCAATCTCAGCCAAACCGCCGAAATGCTGATCGTTCACCGGAATACCCTGCTCTACCGGATGAACCGTATCAACGAAATTGCACAAATTGACCTTAACCGGCCAGAGATACGGCTGGCACTGCATCTGGCGCTCACCATCCGCCGCCTGCTTGCGCTGTCCTAACACGCCTTCACAACGTTTTTCGCCTGAAACACCTCAACCGAACCGTCCACCGGAGTCAGTCCACTACGCCACGTATTACAGCGTGGTGCTGCTTTGTGCAATTTACCAAAGTCATGCCCGGAAAATATCGTGGCCTCTGTCTGTAGAATGCGAGGCCGATCCCTCGGTACAGTGTGAGGAAGAGTGCCGAAAGCCCTCTTGGATACTCGTCACTCGTTCCACGCACATACGGAGGGCGCCGCCATGAAATCTCCCCAGGAGGCTGATCAGTCGTTCCCCATCCTGCACCGCGAGGATACCCGCGAACGCGACGCCTGCGCCCTGATCTGCTCCGTGCGCAAAGGCGGCCAGGCCACCCACGGTAACGTCAAACGCACCATTGAAGCTCTCGCCCGCATGGGCCACCGCACCGGCATTGTGGACGGTGAAGGCGATGGTGTCGGCATTATGACCGACATCCCCCGCCAGTTGTGGGCCAAAACACTTGCGCTCAAGGGGCTGCGCTCGTCGCTGGCCAGCGATCCCTCGTTCTGGGTCGCACATCTGATGATTCCGGCCGCCCGCCGCGCCGACGAGGCCGCGCTGGTCGAGACTGTCTGTCAGCGCATCGCCGCCGCCGGGCTGCAGATCTACATTGAACAGCCGGGCAAAGTGGACCGCCGGGTGCTGGGCCGCGCCGCCGAGCGCAACGAACCCGGCTTCTGGCAAATTGCCGGTACCAACGGCCGTGTGGCGCTCGACCAGCTCGAGTCGGCAATCTTCCGCGTGCAGGACCGCATCGAGCGCGAAATGGGTGTCCACTTCCCTTCGTTCTCGTCACGAAGTGTCGTCTACAAGGTGCAGGGAACCGTCGAAATCCTGCGCCGCTACTATCCTGAACTGCGCGACCCCGAATACGCCTCGACCGTTACGCTCGGCCATGCCCGCTACAGCACGAACACCAACCCGATCTTCGAGCGCGTGCAGCCGTTCAACGTAATCGGCCACAACGGAGAGTTCAACACCATCTCGCGCTTCCGCCTCGAAGCGAAAATGCTCGGCGTCGATCTCGACCCCGCCAACTCTGACTCGCAGGACATTGATCGCATGATTGATGCCCTCTGCCAGCAGTACGGCTTCGACTTGATCGAAGCGATGGAACACATCTTCCCGCCCTTCCACCACGATCTGATCCAACAAGCGCCCGACATACGCGCCGTTTATGACGACATGCGCCGCGCCTTCGGCCCGTTCGCGCAAGGCCCGGCGGCTATCGCGGCCCGCGTGGGCGATCAATGCGTATTCAGCGTGGATGCGCTAGGTCTGCGCCCGCTGTGGTTTGGCGAAACCGAGAAGGAATACTTCGCCTCATCCGAGCGCGGCGTCTATCCCCTCGACACGATGACGGCCGACCCGCGCCCGCTCGCGCCCGGTGAGAAAATCGCGCTCATCATCCGCCCCGGCCGCACGATTGAAGTCATGGACTATCCGGCCATTCAGCGCCATGTCACCAGCCGCGCCCTGCAGCGCGGAAGTTCTACCGGCAAACACGGGCGCGCAGATTCATGG
>JAEURB010000134.1 GCA_016788435.1 Anaerolineae bacterium
CGCTTGTACGCCTTCCTGCAGGACGATGTATCCCAGCGCCGGCCGACGGTCAATCTGCTCATGAACCTGCTCGGCGGTACGCTGGAAGAGCGTTTCATGGTGTGGGAACGCCTGACGCTCGAACAACCCCTTCGCCGCCACCATCTGATCGAAATCCTTGCTGACCCCGCCGCACCCAACGCGCCGTTTCTCGCCAGCCTCGCTAAGCTTGACCACCGGGTACTGATGCACCTGCTGGGCGATGATACGCCCGATGCGCGTCTGCAGGGCGTGGTCACCCGGGGGGTGGATGACCCGCTGGTGGAAACGTCCGCCGTGCCCGATGCAATTCGCCGTGCTTTCCCCTCCGCGCCGATCCTGTACTTCCAGGGGGCGAAGGGAACGGGGCGGCGCGATGCGGCGGCTGCGCTGGCTTCCGACATGGGTATTCCGCTGATCGTGGTGGATCTCACGGCGCTGAAAGAGCGTGACCTGCCATTTGGTCTGGGCTGGGCGCTGGCTCTGCGCGAAGCCCATCTCGTCGAGGCGGCGCTCTTGCTCTACGACTGGCAGGCTATCCTGAATGCCGACGGCCAGCCACCGGCCGAACTTTGGGAGTCAGTGGCCGAATACCCGCGCCCGGTCATTCTATGCGGCTCGGAAGCGTGGGAATGCCTCGATACGACACGCCAGCGCCGTATTCTGCGCGCCACCTTCGCCATGCCGCCCTACGATGAACGGCTGGCCGCCTGGCAGCGCGCGCTGCAACCGCTGGGCGTGAACGAGCAAAGCCTGCGCCTGGATGAATTGTCTGGCAAGTTTAAGCTGACGACTACGCAAATTGTACGCGCCGTCAACACGGCCGCCGACGTCGCCGCCTCGCGCGGGGATCCGCTCGATCATGCCGACCTCGTGGCCGGCGCTCAGGCGCACTCCAGCCTGCGCCTCGGCAAGTTGGCGCGCAGGTTGCATCCCCGCTACGAATGGGCCGACCTGATCCTGCCGCCCGACCGCGTCGAGCAGTTGCAGGAAATCTGTTCGCGAATTCGCTTTGTGCATGTCGTCAACGACTCGTGGGGCTTCGATCGCCGTGTGGCGGCCGCGCCCGGCGTGACGGCCTTGTTCGCGGGCGAGAGCGGCACCGGCAAAACGCTGGCGGCCGAAGTGATCGCCCGTGACCTCGGCCTGCTGCTTTACAAGATTGACCTGTCCTCGGTCGTCAGTAAGTACATCGGCGAAACCGAGAAGAACCTGAGCGCCATCTTCGAAGAGGCGCATATGAGCAACGCCGTGCTGTTCTTCGACGAGGCCGACGCGCTGTTCGGCAAGCGTTCGGAAGTCAAGGACGCGCACGACCGCTACGCCAACCTGGAAGTCGCCTACCTGCTGCAGCAGCTGGAAACTTACGAAGGCGTGGCGATTCTGGCGACCAACTTGCGACAAAACCTAGACGAGGCATTCACGCGCCGCCTGAGTTTCCTGGTGGACTTCCCGTTCCCGGAACGCGAGTACCGCGAGCTGCTCTGGCGGGCGCACTTCCCGGAGCAGTCGCCGCTCTCCCGCGACGTCAATCTGGTGCAGCTGGCGGATCGCTTCCCGCTGGCGGGCGGCAATATCCGCAATGCCGCGATTGCGTCGGCTTATCTGGCGGCGGCGGATGGCGGCACGATTACGATGGCGCACGTGCGCCACGCGATTCGGCGCGAGCATCAGAAGATGGGCCGCTTGTTGGACGATACGCCTTAGGGCAGGGGCGCGCATGATTCAGGATCTGGACAAGACCATCGAGAAGATCCTTTACGACAAGGGCCGCCTGGGCCGCAATGATATTGACGTGTCGTTTGACCAGCCAAATGGCGAATGGTCGGCGCGCCTCGCCAGGCCTACACTGAACGTCTGGGGCTTCGACTTGCGCGAAAACATGAAACTGCGCAATATGACATTAGGCACAGAACGGGAAAACGGAATCGGAACCCGCCGCCGCATGTCCCTTCGCTACGACATCACCTACCTGGTGACGGCGTGGGCGCGCAAGGTGGAAGACGAACACCAGCTTCTGTGGCGCGGTTTGGGGGCGCTGGTTCAAATCCCCCTTCTGAAGCGGGACGAGTGTGAGGGTGCGCTGCGTGAGCAGCCCTACGATATGCCGCTGCTGGTCGGCACGATTGGGGAACGGCTTCCCAACACGAGCGACCTGTGGAGCGTGCTCAACAACCAGATGCGGATGGGGTTCACCTTCATCGTTACGCTGGCGGTTGATCCGCTGATGTCCTTCGAGGCGCCGCTGGTGCTCGAACGTACCGCACGCTTCGGTCAATCGCTGGAGCCGGTCAACCGCGAGATTGATGTGCCAGACGTTGATCTGGTCTATCGCGGGCGTCCCGAAGATGCGCCGCCGGGTGTTCTGGCCCCCGATGACGGGGGCGCAGACGGCGGCAAAAAGAAACGGCGGTAACGCTTCCCGGCTGCGCGCTGGCGGCCGGGAAGCGATAGACGCATGCGGCCTCTCCTTCGCTGTGAAGGGGAACGCATTCAGCGATGGTTCGTTCTTCTGCTGTTGAGGAGGAGAGATGTCGCCAAGTTATCTGTCGCCCGGTGTGTACGTAGAGGAGGTCGACCGCGGTTCAAAACCCATTGAAGCCGTCGGTACGGCCGTCGCCGCCTTCATTGGTTATACCGAGAAGGCTGTTGAGGAGAAGAACGGGGAATCCGTCTCTCTGATCGGCAAGCCCACGCTGGTCACCAACTGGAGCCAGTACATTCAGAAGTTCGGCGGTTTCGTTAGCGGTGCCTACCTGCCGGACTCGGTGTACGGCTATTTCAATAACGGCGGCAGCATCGCCTATATCGTTTCGATCAAGACGATGGGCGAGTCGGCGGATCCCGAACTGGCGTCCCCCGCCAAGACCTCGGTGCGGACGGCCGATGACAAGGCCAACCTGCTTGAGTTCACCGCCAAGGCTGGTGGCCCCAGCGGCAACGGCCTGAAGGTGGATGTCAAGCCGGAAGGTGGCGAGGACGGCAAGGGCAGGTCGTTCACGGTCGTCATCACCCAGAATGGCCAGGTCGCCGAGACGTACGAGGGCCTGACCACCGGTTCCGGCGAGAAGAACGTTGAAACCGTCCTCAAGACCCAGTCGAAGCTGGTGACCGTCAAGGTGACGGGCAAGGGCGAGATCGTGCCGGCCGCCGGCAGCTTTGCCATGGCGGGCGGCGAGATCAAGACCAAGGCCATCAGCCTCGGCGATTACCAGGGCAGCTCGGCGGCCCGTACCGGTCTTGGCGGCCTTGAGCCGATTGAAGACGTGACGATGGTCATCGTGCCCGATCTCTACTCGTCCTACGAGGCGGGCGAGATTGACATGAAGGGCGTGCAGGCGGTGCAGCAGGCGATCATTGATTACTGCGAACACATCCGCTACGCCTTCGCCCTGCTTGATTCGCCGCCCAATCTGATGCCGCAGGAAGTCAAGGAATGGCGCAACCAGGTCAATTACGACACGACCCGCGCCGCCCTTTACTACCCCTGGATCGAGATTGCGGATCTCACCGGTGGCAATGGCCGCACCCGTATGGTGCCGCCGAGCGGCCACATGGCGGGTATCTATGCGCGCACCGACGCGACTCGCGGCGTGCACAAGGCGCCGGGCAATGAAATCGTGCGCGGCGCGCTGGGCCTCGGCGTGATGGTCACCAAGGGCGAGCACGACCTGCTCAACCCGATCGGCGTCAACGTCATCCGCAGCTTCCCCGGCCGTGGCATCCGCATCTGGGGTGCGCGCACCCTGTCGAGCGACCCGTCGTGGCGCTATATCAACGTTCGCCGCCTCTTCAACATGGTTGAGGAGAGCATCGAGCGTGGTACGCAGTGGGTGGTCTTCGAGCCGAACGACCAGTTCCTGTGGATGCGCGTCAAGCGCGATGTCAGCTCGTTCCTGAAGACGGTGTGGTTGTCGGGCGCTTTGTTCGGCCAAACGACCGAGGCGGCCTACTTCGTCAAGTGCGACGAGGAGACCAATCCGCCCGAACTGCGCGACCTCGGCCAGATGGTCGTCGAGATCGGCATGTGCCCGGTCAAGCCCGCCGAATTCGTCATCTTCCGGATTGGCCAGTGGGCTGGTCCGGGCGCGTAACTCGCTGTCGGTAGTCTGAGCATCATTTAGCCGGAGGTAAACATGCCTGCAACAAAAGATGCATTGACTGGCGACCCGATGATCGGTGCCCATTTCGAAATCACCGTGGGCGCGGTCACCGGGTACTTCACCGAGGTCAGCGGTCTTGGCTCCGAGACGGAAATCGTCGAGCACAAGATCATGTCCAAGGGCGCCAAGGAACCGCTCATCCGCAAGATTCCGGGCCGCCTGAAGTGGGGCGATATCACCCTCAAGCGCGGAATCACCAGCAATATGGACTTCTACGACTGGCGCAAGCAGGTCGAGCAGGGCAAGGTGGATGCCGCCCGTCTCGATGGCACGATCATCATGTATGACCAAACCTTCGCGCCCATCGCCCAGTGGGAGTTCACCAAGGGCTGGCCGTCGAAGATCAGCGGCCCGTCGCTCAAATCGGACGGGAACGAGATCGGCGTCGAAGAGCTGGTCATCGTTCACGAAGGCATCAAGCGTATCAAGTAGCGCAGCTTTGAATCGGGCGGCGTAAGCCTGACGCTGGAATGGTGTGAAGGGGCATGATGCAAGCATTGCCGCAGTTTGAGTTTCCTTTCGAGTTGCCGCGCGGTTACGTGGATGCGTATGGCGTGGTACATCGTGAGGGAGTCATGCGCCTTGCCACTGCGATGGACGAAATTACGCCGCTGCGCGATCCGCGGGTGCGAGCCAACGAGGCTTATCTGGTGGTGGTCCTGCTCTCGCAGGTCATCACCCGCCTCGGCTCGCTCCCGCGCGTCACGCCGGAGATGGTGGAGAGCTTCTTCGCCGCCGATCTGGCCTATCTTCAGGATTTGTACCAGCAACTCAACGACCCCCAGGCCGGTTTCCTCACCGTCGTCTGCCCCAACTGCGGGCACGAGTTCGACGAGGAGATTCCCCTGCCGGGGGGATCGTAAGCTACCCCCTCGAACGCCTGCACGAGGAGGTAGCCTTCATCGCAGCGCATCTGGGTTGGAGCCACGACGAAATCCTGGCGATGACCCACAACGAGCGCGCGCGGTGGGTGAAGCAGGTGAATGTGATGCAGCAGCGCGTGGGTGCTGGCCGCTAGGTGATTGGACAGTGAGGCCGTATGCCTGAGGCAGTTCGGTCGAATAGCGAAGAAACGGCGCACAAGGACGGCGAGGCACAGCGCAAACTCGCCGAACGCGTCGCCCAGCGCGTCTACGAGCTTTGGCGAGAGGATCTGCGCCGCGAACAGGAGCGGCGTGGCAGGCGGAACAGGAGGTAGGGGATGACCATCGTCCCGGCTCAGCCATTCCCGAATGCGATGGATCCACTGGCGACGTACCTCTATGAGGTGCGGATTGACGGCATCACTCAAGCTGCCTTCACCGAAGTTACGCTGCCGGCGCTGCGCGTGGAAACCGAAGACGTCAAAGAGGGTGGGCTGAATCAGTACGTCCACAAACTGCCCGTGCGCGTCAATGCTGGTACGCTGACTCTCAAGAACGGTATCGGTATCGGCAACCAACTGCTGCAGTGGTATCTACAGGTGGCCGAAGGCAACTTTGGCCAGGTGCGCAAGGCCGTCGAGATTCATCTGTACGGCGGCGTACGCAATCGTCCGGTGCTTTCGATTTCGCTCGACCAAGCCTATCCGATCCGTTGGACCGGGCCAAGCCTGCGCGCCGGCGAATCGGCGGCCGCCATCGAGGAGATCGAACTGGCGCACAGCGGCATTTCATTCACGCAAGCCGATTTCAGCGCGTTAACGAGTTGATGCGATGAGAAAGCGTTCTTCGCCTTATCGTCCACTGGGGGTGTCGCTGCGCAGTTTCGCGCAGCGGCGCATCCGCAGTTATGTGCCCGGTGGCGATCTGGTCACACGCAGCCCTGCGCTGCCACCCACCTGGGCGGCCGATACCCAAACCCCGCTGCAATGGGGCGCTGCTCCCACTGTGGCTGCGCCAGCCGGACAACCAGTTCCGGCGCCAGCTCTGGCGGCGCCCATGCCCCCGGCTGATATCGCGCGGGCGGTTGAAGCCGCCGAAGCGCCAGCAGCCGAGACGTATGAATCGGCGGCGGAGCAGGCGGAGTGGGGCGGCCTGAGCCGGATTTTGGCGGCCCATCAGCAGCGTGATGCCAGCGAAAAGGCCCGCCTGGCGGCTGAAACAGCGGCCGTGGCTGCGTCACGCGAGACGTCGGGCGATAGTAGCGCGCCGGCGAGTTCCGTTCAGCGCATGACCGAGCAGGACCGCGAAATACTGGCCAGTCCAGGTACGCGCCGCCGTCCCAGCGCCGTAATCGAAGTGACGCCGCCCAAGCCGACCGGGATTTTCGACGAGCGGCTGTGGGATGATTTGCCGGCCGATTCCGCGCCCGCTGACAATGTAGATGACTCTTCTTCTGAACCTGAGATAATTTCTTCGCCGGGGCCAGACGTCCCACAGCCGGTGAATAATCCGGCCAGCGCCCCGGCAGTGCAGCGCAGCCCCGCCGGGCCGGAAGCGTTCGATCCATACGCGGCTAGCCTGGCCGATACAGCGCCAACCACGGCAGCGCCTACGCCCGCGCACGTTCAGCGTGTGACGGACGAGGTGGTTGCCGCGCCGCGCCAGGACTTCAACGCGCTCATCGCGCACGCTGAACGTCCATCCGTCACGGTGGAAAGCACGGCCGCCGCACCTGCTTCAGCGCAGCATACGCCGGACACGACGCCGTCTCCCGCTCAAACGCCACCTTCAGGCGCTACCGCAGTGGTGACACCCCCGGCTGTCCAGCCATCCACGCCGGCCACCGATGCGCCAACCATGCTGCAGCGCGCCGTTGAACCAGTGCCGGCCACATCGCAGCCCGGCCAGAGAGCAGCCGTGAGCGATAGCCCGTCGGCCGCCACTCCGGTGACCGAGCCTTCCGCGCTCCGTTCGCCCGCCAGCGAACAGGCGAGCCAGCGTGCCGAAGCGCCATCCGCCAATCAGCGCGAACCTTCATCGCAGCCTTCGCAGCCGCCAACGCCGGATAGCCCCGTGCCGCAGAGCGGTGCGGCAGCACCGGCCGCCGCACTGCCCGCCGCACAGCCTTCCGTGGAGGTAGGGCCTTCGCCCTTTCGCCCGGCTGAGCCGTCTGCTGGGCCGCAATCGCTGAAGCCCGCAACTCCCGCCGAAGCGCCCGTGCCATCTTCAACCAGCACCCCGCCCGGTGTGCAGCGTTCAAGCGCCGCGCCTGCCAGCCAGCCGCCCGCGCCGTCCGCTGAATCGTCAACCGCAGACATGCTGCGCCGGGCCGAAGCGCCCGTGCCGCCTTCCACCAGCACCCCGCCCGGTGTGCAGTGGTCTAACGCCGAGCCTGCCAGCCAGCCGTCCGCTGAATCATCAGCCGCCGAAGCGCTGCGCCGGGCCGAAGCGCCCGTGCCGCCTTCATCCAGCACCCCGCCCGGTGTGCAGCGTTCAACCACCGAACCGGTCAGCCAGTCGCCCGCGCCGTCCGCTGAATCGTCTGCCGCCGACAT
>JAEURB010000150.1 GCA_016788435.1 Anaerolineae bacterium
TTCATCGCCGAGACGCAGAGAAGAGCAAGAGAGAGGGGCAAGAGAGGTTTGGCTGAACCCTCTGCGTTCTCTTGTCTTTCCTCTGCGTCTTGGCGCTGAATCTTTTGCCTGCGTCTCGGCGGTGAATCTCTTCTCCTGGCGGTCGCGGTCTGTAATGGCCTCTCCATGTCCTGTATACTACGGAACGATCAAGTAATCGAAATGAGCGTGTAAATCATGGCGAAGCGGCCTTCGGTGTATCCATTTACGGCGATTGTGGGGCAGGAGCGCATGAAGCTCGCCCTGATCCTGAACGCGATTGACGTTCGGATTGGCGGCGTGCTGGTACGCGGTGAGCGCGGCACGGGAAAATCAACCGCCGCCCGTTCGCTGGCCGCCCTGCTGCCGGATATGGATGTCTACGCCGAGTCGCCGTTCAACGACGATCCGCACCGCCCGGATAGCTGGTCGGATACCATCCGCGAGCGCATGGCGCGTGGCGATACGCTCACCATCACCCGCCGCCGCATCCCGTTCGTGGACCTGCCGGTCAGCGCGACTGAAGACCGCGTCGTCGGCACGCTCGATATCGAGAAGGCCATTCAGAAGGGTGAGCGCCACTTCGACCCCGGCGTGCTGGCTGCCGCTAATCGCGGCATCCTCTACGTGGACGAGGTCAATCTGCTCGATGACCATGTGGTGGATTTGCTGCTCGACTCGGCGGCGATGGGTGTCAACGTGGTCGAGCGCGAGGGTATCAGCTTCAGCCACCCGGCCCGCTTCATCCTCGTTGGCACGATGAACCCGGAAGAAGGCGACCTGCGCCCGCAGCTCCTCGACCGCTTCGCGCTGTCCGTCGAGGTCAGGGGCATCCACGACCCCGCCGAACGGATGCTCATCGTCGAGCGCCACATCGGCTACGAGCACAACCCCGAAGCCTTCCGCGCCGCGTGGGCCGATGTCGAGGAGGAGATGGCCGAGCGCATCACCCGCGCCCGTGCCCTGGTGGACGATGTCGGCTATACCCGCCGCGACCTGTTCACCATCGCCACGCTCACCAGCAATCTGCACATTGACGGCCACCGCGCCGATATGGTCATCCTTAAGGCCGCTCGCGCTCATGCCGCTTTCCACGACCGCGAGGACATCAACCAGACGGATATCCTTACCGGCCTGGAACTCGCCGTGCCGCACCGCCTCAAGCGCGGGCCCCTTGCCGACGCGGCCATGAGCATGACCGAGATGGAAAAGAAGATTGACCAGATCAACTCGCAGTGGGGCGAAGGCGAGGATGCCGAGCCGTCGGAAGCCGCCGGCGAAGAGCAGCAGGTCAAAAAAAAAGTCAATCCGTAGCCACGGTTAGCGACGAACAGACGCCGGATTTCGGCCAAACCGACGCCAGTCCGCAGTCGGTGTTCGACAACCGCGATGCTTACTGGTGGGACGGCGGGCGCAAGGTTGAAACCGGCGCCGAGTTCATGCCGCGCAAGCTCGATACCCAGCTCGATAAACTCGTGCGCAAGCAGGCCGGCCGTCGTTCGCGCACCATCACCGAGCGCAAACGCGGCCGCTACGTCAAGGCTCGCCCCGCCAACGGCCGCACCGACGATATCGCCTTCGACGCCACCCTGCGCGCTGCGGCCGCTTTCCAGAAGGGCCGCGCCGCCCAGAAGGCTGCCAGTGGCATGGCCTACGCCCTGCGCCGCAGCGACCTTCAGCGCAAGATTCGCGTTCGCCGCACCGCCAACCTGATCCTGTTCGTCGTGGATGCCTCGTGGAGCATGGCCGTCAGCGAGCGCATGACCGCCACCAAAGGCGCGATCATGAGCCTGCTGACCGATGCCTACCAGCGCCGTGACCGCGTTGGCCTGATCGTCTTCCAGAAAGACCGCGCGCAAACCGTTCTGCCGCCCACCAACTCAGTGCAGCTCGCCAAGACCGCGCTCGTCAATATCCCGGTCGGTGGTAAAACGCCGCTTTCGGCAGGTCTCACGCTGGCGCTCGATACCGTCATGCGCGAGAAGCGCCTGCACCCGGACGTCATGCCGATGGTCATCCTGCTCACCGATGGCGCGGGCAACGTGTCCATTGGCAACCTGCCGCCGCAGGAAGAGGCCGGGCGCATCGCCGAGGTGTTCAAGTACGAACATATCAAAACCGTAACCATCAACATGGAGCACGTCGCCTTCGACCAGGGGCTGGCCGCCAAGCTGGCCGAGCGCATGGGCGGGCCGTGCTACACGCTCGGGCAAATGCGCGCCGAAACCCTGCTCGAAACCGTGCGTAACGAGATGGAGTACAAGTAGGCGGTTCCCCCGGCAGGCCGGACGAAGCATCGAGGCGCGACCATGCCGCGCCTCGTGTTTTCCGGTCAGTTTCAGGGTGGTTCGGTGGGCGTACCTCACGGCCCCGGCGCAGGCGTGCCGGGCGGCCCGGCTTTGGCCTGCTGTTGCGCCTCCAGCATATGCTTCATTTCGGAAACCTCCAGGCGCAGCGCCCCCAGATAGATCTCCATTTTCTGGTCATCGTCGGCTGGCGGGGCGGTATCACCTCCCTCGTCATCAGCTTCCGTCTTCTTGGGCGGGGCCATGAACGACGTGGCGAGGAAGCTGGTGAACACGCCGAAGATGCCGATGCCCGTGATCATCGTCAACATGCCGATAATCCGGCCCGGCCAGGTGGTCGGGTATTCGTCACCATAGCCGACCGTCGTAATGGTGACGACGCTCCACCAAACGGCGTCCTGTCCGCTCGTGATATTGGCGTCCGGACTGAAGGATTCAGCGTAGTACACCCCGATACTTCCAAAGATGATGACGAGGATCGCCATGATGATCGTGAGGTAGAGGGCCGATTCCGAGCGGCGGCTGAGAAACTCGTGGATGATGCGGTTGGGGCCGCCAATCCGCAGCACGCGGGCAACGCGCGTCAGCCGGAACAGGCGGAACAGGCGCAGCGCCGGGAGCGCCGGGATGCTGCCGAGCAGGTCGAACGTGCCCTGCCACTTCAGATAGCCGATTTTGCTTTCGGCCTTAGTCAGCCGGTAGGTGAAATCTACCAGGAAGATGAGGCAGAACAGGTTATCAATGATCCAGAGAACGGAGTAGAGCACCTCGTTTTCGCGGAACAGGAACTGCACGGCCATGACGGTTAGCGAGATGACCGTCATCATGCCGATGAAAAGCTCATACAGGCTGAGTAGATCTTCGTGTTCGGGTAGAACCTGCTGTTGAGCAGCCATCAATTACTCCGGTTGGCGCGCCATATGAAGCGCAGAAAGAAAGCACGCGAGATAATGCCTATCATAATATGTTCGGGAGTAACCGCGCCAGATTTTGACGCCATGCCCGGCCCGGTCTACGATTGGCCTGTTGACCGGTCGGCGAGGCGAGGCGCAGCGTGACGACACTCATCACTGGCGGAGCAGGGTTCATCGGTAGCCGGCTGGCATTACGCCTGCTGGGGCAGGGCGAGCGCGTCATCATCTACGATAACCTCGACCCGTACTACGATCCGGCGGTGAAGCGGGCGGCGCTGGCAGCTATCCGCCGCGCAGCCGAAGGTGCCGGGCGGCCCGCTGACGCCCTGATCGTCGAGGGCGACGTACGCGACGTGGCCGGCGTCGAGGCGGTCTTCGCCGCCGGGCCAATCCAGCGCGTGGCCCATCTGGCGGCCATGTCTGGCGTGCGCTACTCTGCCGAGCGCGCCGTCCTTTACTCCGAAGTCAACGCCACTGGCTCGGCGGTCGTCCTCGAAGCGGCCCGCCGGCACGGCGTCGAAGTGGTGGCGCTGGCCTCGACCTCCAACATCTACGGTGACGACGCACCCACGCCGTTCCGCGAAGACGATCCGGCCGTCACGCCGCTCGCGCCCTATCCGGCCAGCAAGCGCGCCGCCGAATTAATGGCCCACCGCCTCCATCATCTGCACGGCCTGAATGTGACTGCCCTGCGCTTCTTCAACGTCTATGGCCCCGGTGGCCGCCCGGATATGATGCCGATGCGCGCCATCGAGTACATCCTGGCCGGCACGCCGGTTCCGGTCTATGAGGGCGGCGGCCTGCAGCGCGACTGGACGTACATTGATGACATTTTGTCCGGCGTCATGGCTGCTCTGGGGCGGCCGCTCGGCTTTCGCATCATCAATCTGGGCAGCGGCGCGCCCATCTCGCTGACCGCCTTCCTCGACCTGTATGAGCAAATCATCGGCAGGCCCGCCCTGCGCGTTCCAACGCCCACGCCGCTCACCGAGCTGCCGATCACCTATGCCGATAATACCCTGGCCCGTGAGTTGCTCGGCTTTGCCCCCACCGTGCAGCTTGAGGAAGGCCTGCGCCGCA
>JAEURB010000152.1 GCA_016788435.1 Anaerolineae bacterium
GTGAAGGCGCTGATCGTCTCGACGCTGACGCAGGGCGTGGACCCGCAGGTGGCCGAACGCCTGCTCACGCCGTCGGTCATTCAGGTGACGAACGTGAGCCTGACGACCGGCAATACCAGCAGCAGTGCGGATGATTTCTCAGGGGGCGGCGCATTCATCGTTGTCTACCTGCTGGCGATGGTGATGCTGATCAGCCTGTTCGTCACTAACGGCTACCTGATGCAGAGCGTGATCGAGGAGAAGGAAACGCGGCTGATCGAAATCCTGCTGGCGTCCATCCGCTCGACCGACCTGCTCGGCGGCAAGATTCTCGCCAACGGGTCGCTCGGCCTGTTCCAGTTGCTCATCTGGCTGGCCGGCATGTTCATCGGCATCCGGCTGGCGGGCGGGGAAGAACTGGGCGCGGTGATGAGCATCTTCGCCGCGCTGACCAACATCGAGATTCCGTGGAACAACCTGCCACTGATCATCCTCTACTTCGTGCTGGCCTACCTGATGTTCGCCGGCTTCTACGGCATGATCGGTGCAATTTCGAACTCGATGCGCGAAGGGCCGCAGTACGCCGCGCTGCTCACGCTGCCGGCTGTCGCCCCGCTGATGGTGCTGCCGGTGTTCATTGAAGACCCGGGCGGCACGATAGCGGTCGCGCTCAGCCTGTTCCCGCTTACCTCACCGCTGGCGATGTCCATGCGGCTGGTGATCTCGGACGTGCCGTCCTGGCAGATCGTCATCAGCCTGGCGCTGCTGGCGCTGACGGGCCTGGGGATGGTGTGGATGGCCGGGCGTGTTTTCCGCGTGCAGGTGCTGCTGGCCGGCAAAACGCCTTCACTGCGCGACCTGCCGAAGCTGGTACGGGGCGGGTAGGACGAAACAAGGGATTGATCGCCGAGGCGCAGAGAGAAAAAGAGAGACGCGGAGGGAATGTTCCTCTCCGCGTCTCTGTCTTTTCTCTCGATCTCTGCGTTGAATCTCTTTGGCTTAGGCCCAGCGGATCAGGCGCGGCTCGAAGGAGGAGGTCAGATTGGGGTTGGCGGGCAGGATACGCACCGATACGCCGCGGTCACCGCTCGTCGCACAGATCACCGTGGCCTTGAACTCGTACTCGTCGCCCTGCGTGCCAGCCAGTTCCATGTTCACCCAACTGCCGTCGTCACGCAGGTCACCATCCGAGGTGAGCGGGCTGTAGTAAAGCTGCACCACCACGTCGGTTGGTTTCAGGCTGCCCAGCACCACGCGGGCGCTCGTCTCGATGGTAGCGCCGACCTGAACCGCCTCGGCTGGAACCTGTACACTCTTGACGGCCACCTGCGGCCAGCCCTTGCTCAACGCCTCGCGCCAATGGGCATAGTCGAGGCCGACTTCCAGCTTCGGCGCGACCAGATGATGCGAACGCTGGTAGACCGGCAGGTAGTAGTCGTCGGTGTACTCCTGCACCATGCGCGACGTGTTGAAGACAGGCGCAAGCCGAACGTAGCTCTGCTTCATCATGCCGATCCACTCACGCGGCAGCGAGTCGCGGCCACGCTCATAGAACGTCGGCAGGATGTCGTTTTCGAGGACGTTGTAGATGGCCGCACTCTCGATGTAGTCCTGCTGTTCGCTATCGGCCTCGGCATACTCTTCGCCGTGACCGATGGCCCAGCCCACCTCTGGCGCGTAGGCTTCGTCCCACCAGCCGTCCAGCACCGAGAAGTTCAGTCCACCGTTGTAGATAACCTTCATGCCGCTGGTACCGCTGGCTTCCTTCGGACGGCGCGGGTTGTTCAGCCACACGTCTACACCCTGCACCAGATAACGCGCCATATGCAGGTCGTAGTCTTCAAGGAAGACGACGTGATTGCGGAACTCCGGCAACCGCGCGACATGGATGAGCTGGCGGATGAACTCCTTGCCCTGGTTGTCGTGCGGGTGCGCCTTACCTGCGAAGATGATCTGAACCGGGTGCTCCTCGTCGAGCAGGATGCGCTTGATGCGCTCGATATCGCGGAACAGCAGTGTGGCGCGCTTGTAAGTGGCGAAGCGGCGCGCAAAACCAATCGTCAGCGCGTCGGGCCGCAGCACTTCCTCGGCGCGGGCGAGATCGGACTGCGCTGCGCCACGGCGCTTGAGCTGCGAAATCAGGCGGCTGCGCGTGAAGGCGATCAGCCGTTCGCGCCGCAGTTCGTGCGTGCGCCACAGTTCGCCATCGGGGATATTCTCGACTTCGGCCCACACGTCAGGACGCCAGTCCTCGCTGCGCCAGGCCGGGTCGAGGTAGCGGTCGAACAGCCGGCCCATGTCATAGCTAATCCAGGTTTGGGTGTGGACGCCGTTGGTGACGGAACCAATCGGGATTTCGCGGGACGGAATCTGCGGGTACAACCACTGCCACAACTCACGCGAAACACGGCCATGCAATTTCGCCACGCCATTGGCCGCCGTCGAGCAGTTGATCGCCAGCACGGCCATCGAGAACAGTTCGTAGGTGCCCATGTTCTCGCGGCCGAGGTCCATGAATTGTTCGCGTGAGATTCCTACTTCCTGCATGTAGCCGGCGAAATGCTCGTCAATCAGGTCAAAGCCGAAGCGTTCGAGGCCGGCTGGTACCGGGGTGTGGGTGGTGAAAACGCTGCTGGCCGAGGTAATGGTTCGGGCCTCGTCAAAGCTGACCTGATGCTCCTTCATGAACACGCGGATACGTTCGAGCGCCATGAAGGCCGAATGCCCCTCGTTCATGTGAACGACATCCGGGCGCAGGCCCATCGCGTCGAGCGCGCGCATTCCGCCGATGCCCATCAGGATTTCCTGCTGAATGCGCGTGCGCCGGTCACCTCCATACAGGCGGTCGGTGAGGTTACGCAGCTCGCCCGGATTCTCCGGCAGGTTGGAGTCAAGCAGGTACAACGGCACACGGCCCACCTGCACGCGGTGAACGATGGCCGTCAACTGCTGGTTGCCCAGCATGATGCGCACCTTGAGCGGCGTGCCATCGCCATTGGTGACGATAGTGACCGGCAGGTTGCTGTAGTCGTTGATCGGATAACGCTCCTGCTGGAAGCCGTCATCGTTCAGGTACTGGCGGAAGTAGCCCTCCTGATAGAGCAGGCCCACGCCGATCAGCGGCAGGCCGAGGTCGCTGGCGCTCTTCAGATGATCACCACTCAGCACGCCCAAACCGCCGCTGTAGTTCTGCAGCGATTCGGTGATGCCGAACTCCATCGAGAAATAGGCGATGCGGGGTTGTTCCTTGCCGCTGTGGTGCTGCTCGTACCAGGGCGGCGTGGCGCGGTTCATATAGGCGTCGAAGCTATCGAGCACCTTGCGGTACTCGGTCATGAAGGCGGCGTCCTTGACCAGCTCGTCGAGCCGGGCCTGCGAAACACGGCCAAGTATGACGACCGGGTTGTGGCCGGTGCTGATCCACAGGTCGCGGTCTACACGGCGGAAGAGGGCGATGGCGTTGTGGTTCCACGACCACCACAGGTTGTAGGCCAGCTCTTCGAGCCTTTTCAGGGGTTCGGGCAATTTGGGGACGACGCTGATCGTCGCAACGGGCTTGACCATGAGCGCGATTGGCTCCTTGATTGTTTGGCAAAAAAGCACGGGTTTCCGGGCGGGCCGGGGCGTGCGCGGATGCATTATAGCGGAAAGCCGGGCGGGCGAGAGTGGTGGTTCGGTGTCTTCAGGCGGTGCGCCCTGGCGGCCAACCCGTCCGATCTGGACGCTGGTGCAGCGCCCGTGCTAGACTCGGAACATCCTGTTCACATGATGGAGACCGGCACACCCCATGCTGGAAAAGAAGTATCTCAAGACCAAGAACACGGCCAAAGTCACGTTCATATTCCCCGCTTCGCTCGAAGCTGAAACCGTTCATCTGGTCGGCCAGTTCAACGACTGGTCGGAAACTGAGCTGCCGATGAAGCGCCAGAAAGACGGCAGCTTTTCGCTGACGCTCGACCTGGACAAAGGCACGAACTACGAGTTCCGCTATCTGGTCAACGGCACCGAGTGGCACAACGACTGGCACGCCGACGCCTACATCCCCAATCCCTACAGCGGCGACAATTCGGTGGTGAAGGTGTAGGAAAAGCAAGTTGAAGGTTGACGGTTGACGGTTGACGGTTGAAAGAGACAGGACGCGCTGCGAATTGGCGCGTCCTGTGCCAGACGCTGCTTTCAACTTTGAACTTTGAACTTCAGTTCTAACGCTTCCCGCTGTACCCCACACTCGTATTTGGCGGCACCACCTTATTCGCCAGGTAGGGCGCATAGTCTTCCTCACGCAGGTCCACGCCGAGGATGCTGCCGTAGCCGATGGTGAAACCGGGCGGTATTACGGCACCCTTGCCGACACAGGTGATGCCGAACTCGCCGACCTTGGGCATCGTGCCGACGCGCGCGTTATGGCCGACAATCGTCTGTTTGTCGAGAATGGTACGCTCGATGACCGCGCCAGCCTCGATATAGGCGTCGGTGAGGACAATGCTCTCACGGATGATGGCGTTCGGGCCGACGAACGTACCCGGCGACAGCACCGAACGCTCGACCAGTGCGCCTTCGCTGATGACCGTACCGTTGGTAATCATGCTGTTGCGGATGGTTGCGCCGGCGGCGATATAGGCCGGGGCGCGTTCCTCGCTCTTGGTGTGCGTCACCCACGTGCGGTCGTTCAGATTGAGCGACGGCGGCGAAGCCAGCAAATCCATATGGGCTTCCCAGTAGGCGTCAATCGTCCCCACATCAATCCAGTAGCCGCCATAGGGATAGGCGAAGACGTTCATCTTGTCGCGCACCATGCGCGGAATGATGTCTTTGCCGAAGTCGTGGCTGGACTGCTTGTTCTCGCGGTCGTCCTTGAGCAACTGCTCCAGCACGCTGTAGGTGAAGACGTAGACGCCCATGCTGGCCAGGTTGCTCGGCGGGTTGGCCGGCTTCTCGATGAAGTTCCGCACGCGGAAGTCCTCGTCGGTGTCGAGGATGCCATAGCGGCTGGCCTCGTCCATCGGCACGGTGATCACGCAGACCGTCATGTCGGCGTTCTTCTCACGGTGATAGTTGATCAGCACATCGTAATCCATCTCGTAGATATGATCGCCCGAGAGGATGAGGACGTATTCGGGGCGGCCCCGGCGCACGAAGTTGAGGTTCTGCGTCACCGCGTCGGCCGTGCCGATGTACCAGTCGGTGTCGTAGCGCCCCTTGTAGGGCTGCAAAATCTGCACGCCGCCGGTGAACGAACGGTCGAGGTCCCACGGGCGGCCGCGCTCGATATGGTCGTTCAGCGAGTGCGGACGGTACTGCGTGAGGATCAGCACGTCAAAGATATTCGAGTTCACGCAGTTGGAGAGCGTAAAGTCAATGATGCGGTATTTGCCCGCGAACGGAACGGCCGGTTTGGCGCGCTTCGTCGTGAGCGTGGCGAGGCGTGTCCCTTCGCCGCCCGCCAGAATGATCGCTTTGACTTTCATCGAACCGTCCTCACTTTCAGGCTGTGCGCCACATCACGCGCTGCGGCGTCCACTCAGGCGAACCACGACCACCCCAAGAATGACCACAAGGAGCAGGCTGATAATCCCCAGCGAGACCACGCCCCAAAACTCATTCAGATTGACGGATACGCTGACGAAAGGCCCGTCTTCTTCGGCAAGCGGCGCATCGTTCGACGGCACGATCATGCGTCGCCTCCCTGCGGCCGGTGGCGCGCTGCGGCTTCGGCATAGAGCGCCTGATATTGCGCGGCGCTGCCAGCCCACGCGAAATTACGCCGCATGGCGCGTTCCTGCATCCGTTCCCACGCATCGTGCCGATGGGTGTACGTCTCCAGCGCCCAGGTCATGGTGTGATACAGCGCGTCCGGCTGCTCCCACAAGAAGACGAAGCCCGTGCCATAGTCGCCGGGGCCGCCGTCGTAATTCTCGACGGTGTCGGCCAGCCCGCCGGTTTCGCGCACCAGCGGCAGCGCCCCGTAGCGCATCGCCAGCATCTGGCCGATGCCACACGGCTCGAAGCGGCTGGGCATGAGGAACAGATCGCAGCCCGCGTAAATATGCCCGGCGACGGCGGCGTTGAAGCCGAGCGCGACTTTCGCCTTCCAGTGGAAATCGTGGCCGAGCCGCCAGAGCTGATCCTCATAGGCTGGATCACCTGTGCCGAGCGCGACGAACTGCACATCATGACCGGCCAGCAGATAGCGCATCGCCGGCGCGACCAGGTCAATGCCCTTCTGGTGTACCAGCCGCGAGACCAGCCCAATCACGAACACGTCACTGCGTTCGGCGAGGCCCATTTCGCGCTGAAGCTCGGCCTTGTTGGGCGCGCGCTGGCTGCGGAAGTTCTCCGCGCTGAACGCGCTTGCAATATGCGTATCCGCCGCCGGGTCAAACCGTTCAACATCGAGGCCGTTGAGGATGCCATGCAGGTCGGCACCGCGGTCGCGCAGCAGCCCTTCCAGCCCGAAACCCATGTCGGGATACTGGATTTCGATGGCGTAGCGTGGGCTGACGGTGGTGACCTTGTCGCTGTAGGCGATGCCGATGGCGAGCGCGTTATCGTTCAGGCCGCGCCAATCGAGCAGGCCGTGATGGCGGCCGGGGACACCCGCATCGAACAGCCAGCCGCCGAGTTGCTCACCCTGATAGGCCGTGTTGTGCAGCGTGATCATGGTGCCCACACGCGCCCAATCGGCATCCCAGCCGCGCCGGCTGGCTATCAGGAACGGCACAATGCCGGTGTGCCAGTCGTTGGCGTTCACCACATCGGGGAAGAATCCTTCGCGGTGCGCCAACTCATCGGCGGCCACCAGCACCGCCTGCGAGAAGAAGGTGAAACGCGGCGAATCCCATTCCCAGTCGGTATAGACCGAATGCTCGTCGCCGAAGAACGGCCAGCTTTTGAGGAAGTAGACCGGCACGCCGCGATAGAGCGTGCTGAAGACATGCACATCGGCCGAGCCGCTGCGGCGGTGAAGCTGGAAGGTGAAACGGTATTCAATGCCGTATTTGGCGGTATTGATCGTGCCGTACAGCGGCATGATGACGCGGGCATCATCGCCCGCTTCGCGCAGTGCGCCGGGCAGCGCGCCCATGACATCGGCCAGCCCGCCCACCTTGGCGAATGGATCCATCTCGGCGGTGACAAACAGGATGTTCATACGGTGCTGCTCCCCCGAAGGCTCGAACCAGGCAGGTTGCAGGGGGGCCGTGGCCGCCTGCAACCCCGGGGCTAGAATCCTGGCTTGACCGGCACCACGACTGTGCGGAAGTCGGCGTAGTCCATATCCGGGAAGACCTTGTCCGTTTCCCACAACTCGTCGGCCAGTTCGGTGTCCACGAGGCCGGATTCGAGGTTGCCCGCCAGCTTGTTGAAGCGTTCAAGGTGCTGGCTGAAACGCTGGATAGCGTACTCGCGGGCCTGCCCGGTCGTCACGAGGAATGGCCAGTCCGAGCTTTCGAGCAGGACGGCTTCGCGGGCGATTTGGTTCAGCACCTTGCGTTCATCCGGCGACGGGTCGGTGTACCTATCGGCGAGGGCTTCCATGCGCGCCTCGGCCTCGTGAATGGGCTGCCACATCCAGTGGGTTTCGTTATTGTCCCAAACAAAATGGTTGCCGCCCGCACCCCACGAGCTTTCGGGGAGCACCAGCACTTCCTGAGGCGGATGCGCGGCCACGAAGGCCGAGGCCGTCGTCAGTTCGACTTCCTCGCTGCGCGCCAGGTGACGCAGCACCTTGCCGAGCCACTCGACGCCCTCGAACCACCAGTGGCCGAACAATTCGGTGTCATAGTGGGTCGAAACAATGCCGAACTTGCCGGTCTCGCTGTGGTAGTGGCGCAGCTGGTCGGCCACGAGGTGGGCGAAATGCTCGGCGTGCTGGTCCACTTTGTAGGCCGCCCAATCCGGGTGATACCAGTCCTTGTGGCCGAGGTCTACATCCTGGCCGCTGATGCGCCAGTACTGCATGCCGCTGGTGCTGGCCTTGCGGTGGAACTCGCGGTAGTCGAAGTCGCCGGGGTAGCCCCAGGCCGCGCTCCATACCTGCTGACCGGCGCGGTTGTTGCGGCCCAACACGGCCACGCCGGAGTGCTGTTCCTCCGCCGGGAAGGTGGTGTCGGCCACGTAGTAGGCCTCGAAGGTCGTGGCCGGGCGCTCGGGGTGGATAGGCTGCTTCGACATCGGGATGACGTAGCGGCGCTTGACGGCTCCGTAGGGCCCGATCACATCGCCGCCCGCCACGCCGACGGGCGCGCCGCCGGTAACCGTGTGCGTTTCGGTGAAGAAGACCTTGATACGCTCCTGAGCGAGGAAATATTCGAGGCCGGGGCGCTTGCGGCCGGTATCGGTGATATAGGCCGGGCGATAGGCGCACTCGGGCAGCCAGATACCGCGCGGAGGACGGCCGAACATGCGCTCGTAGGAACGCTTGCCGGTGGCGATCTGGCCACGGATGGTGCTGTCGCGCCCAACCAGCGGCAGGTAGGCGTGGGTCGCCGCGCTGGTCGTGATCTCGATCAGCCCCTCGTCCTGCAATTGGCGGAACGCGCCGATCAGGTCACGGTTGAAGCGCTCATCGAACTCGTGCTTGATACGCTCGAACCAATCCACATACCAGCCGGCGAGGAAGCGGGCGTGCTCATCGGCGTGTTCCCCGGCCGAGAAGTATTCGATATCCTTCTTCGCCCCTTCGATGTGGTCGTCAATGTATTGGTCGAAGTGATCCTGCACATCGGCATCGGCCAGCTGCTCGGCGAGGATCGGGGTCAGGCCGATGGTGACGTGAAAGGGAATACCCTCGTCGCGCAGGTCGTACAGCACCGAAAGCAGGGGGACATAAGTTTCGGCCGTCGCTTCATGAATCCACTCTTCGCCATGCGGCCAGCGGCCCGCGAGGCGCGCATACGGCAAATGGCTGTGCAGAACAAACGTAAACGCACCAATTGCGGCCACGGGCATTCCCCTTGACTGGTTTGGACGCCGGATGACACAGAAGCTGACATTCTAGCGCCGCCGACCCGTAGATGCCACAACAGGCCGACAACGCCAGGGCTGTTGCAAAGTCAGGCAAGTAGCCCCAACAAGGTGGCTTCAGCCCCTTGCTTGAGGCGGCAACGGGCTGAAGCCCGCTGTTGAGTTTTTCTTTTCCCGGTGACTTTGCAACAGCCCTGCGACAACGCTACTCAAGGCAGGGCGGCGAAGCGCCCGACAGAACGCCGCCAGATGAGGGCTTTCGCAGTCGTTTACAGGTCGCTTGTTCCGCGATACAGTTTCGCGCGGCCTTTAACCTGCGGAGTTCACCTCATGGTTGTTGACAAGCACATTCTGATGCGCAGCCTGCTGTCCGGCTTCGTGCTCTCGGCACTCAGCATCGTCACCATGACTGTCTTCATCCCCTCGACGGCGGAAGACAAGTTCCTGATTCACACGATGGTCGTCTTCTTCCTGATCGGCTTCTTCGTGACGCTCTACCAGTTAGGCTCACAGGAGGCCACCCGGCGTAAGCACCGCGCCGCCCGCGAAGAACAGGCGGCCTACAACCCGCAAAGCAGCCACAACAAATCCACTCATCAGTAAACGAAACGCCGCCCGCCAGTTGATTGGCGGGCGGCACGTTTATGCAGCGTGGCGTTTTCAGCCTAACCGCTATCCCCCATACAGCGCGCGGTAGATGTTGTAGAACGAATAGATGCGCTGAACGTAGGTGCGGGTGCTGTCAATCGAGATGGCCGTCAGGAACTGGTCGTGGTCGCCGCCCGACAGGTTCATCCACTCAATCGCCCGCCCCGGCCCGGCGTTGTAGCCCGCCAGCGCCGCCGTCACATTGCCGTCAAAGCCGTTCAGCTGCTCACTCAGGTAATAGGCCCCGAATTCGACGCTTACCGATGGCCGGAACAGCAGGTTGTGGTTGAAGCCGGTCAGGCCAAGCTTCGACGCGATGTAATCTGCCGTGGGCGGGATAACCTGCGTCAGCCCCTTCTCGCCCGCCGCGGCCGTCGCGTAGGTGTCGAACAGGCTCTCGTGGCGAATGAGCGAGAACATCAGCAGCGGGTCTACGCCGAAGCGGCTGGCGGCGGCCAGCACCGCGTCCAGATAGTAGGCAGGGTAGCGCATTCGAGCGATAAAGCGCGGCGCATCAAGCGTTCCCACATTAGCCGCGCGAATGACGTTGGCGGCCGCGACAATCGAATCCTGATAGGCCCCCAGCCCACGGAAATAAATCGCCAGTTGATAGCTGGCCAGCGGGTCGGTTTCATAGCTGCTGATCAGGTCATCGAACTCGGTACGGCTCTCGTCGTGCGCGCCGGCATCCCACAACGCCTGCCCGCGCACCAGCCGGGGATCCTCGGCCAGCGTGGGCGAAAGCGGCCAGAGCGCGCCTTCCTGCGTGAGAGCGAAGGTAGAGCGCAGCCAGCTTTCGGCCTCAGCCACGGCGGCGCTGTCATCACTGAACCAGTTCAACGTAGGAGGCGCCGCGAACGGCGCAAGATTGGCGCTGATATCGCGGGCGCGGGCGGCGAAATAGCTGTCCGGGGCGGCGGCGGCGGCCTGCGATAGCGCTTGCCCAGCAATCTGCTGGTCGCCGCGCGCAATCGCCATCCGGCCCACCTGAAGCAGCGCCTGCGCCCGGTCTTCGCCAGCCGCCTTGGCCGCCACTTCCGAGAAGTAGCGTTCAGCCGCGGCAGTGTCTCCCGCCTTCAGAGCCTCAGATGCGGCCAGCATTAGTCCATCCACCGCCTGCGCGGTGTTCGGGTAATTGCCGGCCAGCCGCTCGAAAACGCCGCGCGCTTCGGTTGGCCGGTCGAGGCTGGCATAGAGGAAACCGGCGCGGTAGAGCGCCTCTGGCGTTTGCGTCAGATAGTCGTAGGTGTTGGCGATCCGCAGGTAGGCATCAATCGCCGCCAGCGTGTCGCCGCCCTGAAAGAGCGTTCGCCCTTGTTCAAGCAGCGCATCGCCAAACAACTCATCCGTCGGATACTGCTCGACGATGGTCTGGAAGGCGGTGAGCGCCGCCTGCGTGTTGCCGATCTCGCGGTAGGCGCGGCCGAGCAGCAGGTGAAGCTGCGCGGGCACTTCGCTCAGGGCGCGGCTGGTCGAGTAGGCGGTTAACGCCTCGACGGCCAGCGGATAATCGCCATAGTTGAAGGCCACCACGCCGCGCGCGTAGCCGTCGAGGGTGCGGCCCGCCGCCTCGAGCGCCTGCATGGCGAAGTACGCCTCCGGCCGGTTGGGGTAGGTGGTGAAGATGCGCTCCATGCGGGCCAGCCCCGGCTCGATCAGGCCGGCGTCCGCTTCGGCGCGGGCGGCCAGCAGTTCGATTCCGGCACGATAGGCCAGGTTCTGCGCAACGGCCAGGATGGCGTCGTACTGGGCGACAGCCTCGGCCGGGCGGTTGTTGGCGAGATAGACCTGCGCCACCCGTTCGCGCAGGGCCACCTGCGGGATGAGGCTGCGGCTGGCGCTGGCGGCCTCGTTATAGCTGGCGAGGGCTGTTTCCAGTTGACCAAGCGCCAGTTGGGCGTCGGCGATGCGTTCCAGCGCGTAGCTGTCGAGCAGGCCGGGCTTGAGGTTCATGTAGGCGCGGAAATCGGCAATCGCCTGATCCCACAGCGACAGACCGAGATAGGCGTCGCCGCGCAGAAAACGCGCCGGGGCCGCGCGAGCATCGTCAGGGTACTGGTCGAGAAACGCTGTCAGCGAATTGACCGCCTCGATGAACAGCCCTTCGCGAAGGGCAGCCTTGCCCAGCCCAACCGTCGCCTGGGCGCGGGCCTCGGCGGGGGCGGCATCACCCTGGTCCAGCACCAACTGGAAAAGCTGCACAGCCTGTTCGTACTGGCCGTTCAGCGCGGCACGCTCGGCCATCAGCAACAGCGTGTCGGGCGGTGTTTGCGGGGTTGGCTCCTGCTCCGGCCAGTTCCAAACATTCTGCGGAACGGGGTCAGCACCGGCCGCCGAAGCAGGCAGCGCGAAAAGGGCGCACAGGCCGATGAGGAGAGTGAGGATGCGAGTCATGAGTCCTGCATTATGGGGTGAGGAGCGGACCTGTCAAGCCGCCCCGCCGAACCGTTGGCTAAACGTCATGCTGTGGCAGGGTCAGTTCACCAGCCAGCCACGGGATACCAAAGCCAATCGTCAACTGGCCCGCTTCGTTCAGCGCGCGGCCCAGTTCGGCGCTGTCCCGAAATGTCCACCAGTAATCCGCCGAAGGCAGTACGGCAATGCCGAAATCCTCAACGACCAGGGCCGCCAGGTCGCGGCGGGCGAAGCGCGGATGGGCGCTTGGCACGGCTGGTGAAAGCTGATCGGTGCGGGTGAGTGCAATGCGAAAGCGCGAAGGCTGGGGCGGCGTGTAATCCGTTTGCACGTAGGCCAGCACCTGAAACTCGATAAAGCCGGCCAGCCCATCGGCCAAATCAGCGCGAAAGCGGAACAGGCCACCCGCTTGCTGCAGCGGGTTTTCTTCCAGCGCATAACCGGCCGCGCAGAAAGCCTGCCCGGCAACCCGCAGCAGCACTTCGCCGAAATAGGCCCGCGTCGTAGCGCTGTTCATGCCGGTTCGGCTGGCCCGCCGAGCAACTGCGCCACTTCGTCGGGCGTTGTCACCGGCAGTTGGCACACGAATTGGCGGCAGACATAGACCACTGGCTCGCCATTGCGGAGCGTACGGTCGTGCAGCAGCGGAACCGCCGAATCGGCAGCCGCCTGCGCGTTGGGGGCCAGCGCCGTGATAACGCCGGGCCGGTATGGCCCCTGAACGGCGTCGAGCAGCCTGACGACTCGGGGGTCAGACGCGCCGCCGACGACTGCCACTTCATCCAGCCCGCTCACCAGCGAGTCAAGCGCCGAGAGCGCCTCGCCGAAGGCCTGCGGAACCTGCTCCAGCGCGGCGGTCAGCAGGCTCAAGGTTTGGCGCGCCGCCTCGTCATAGGCGGCGCTGCCGGTGTAAGCCGCCAGCCGGGCCAGATTACGCGCCATGATTGAGCTGCCGGCCGGAACGGCGTTATCCTGCAGCGCGCGGGGGCGGGCGATCAGCGCTTCGCCGTCATCGGCCGTATCGTAGAAGCCGCCATCCCCGGCCCGGAAGTGGGCCAGCGCCGTATCGGTGAGCGCCAGCGCCAGCCGGAACCAGCTTTCGTCAAACGTCGTTTGATAGACTTCGAGGAAGGCATCGGCCACGCAGGCGTAATCTTCGAGGTAGCCGGGAATCTTGGCCTCGCCCGCCTTCCAGGTGCGCCAGATGCGGCCCGCGGGCGTCAGCATCTGGTCGCGCAGGAAGGCCGCGTTCTTGAGCATCGCCTGGCGCAAGTCGGCGCGCCGCAGCACGCGCGCGCCTTCAGCCAGGCTGGCCAGCATCAGGCCGTTCCAGGCGGCCAGGGATTTATCGTCGAGACCGGGCGGTACGCGCTGAGCACGAACTTCGAGCAAGTGACCGCGAATGGTCGCGATCTTGGCCCGCAGCGCCCCGGCCGACAGCCCCAGCCGGGCCGCAATCACCTCGTCGTCGTTGGGGACGAACAGGATGCTGTTCCCCTCAAAATTGCCGCGCGCGCTCACGCCCCAGTATTCAATCGCCAGAATGGCGTCATCGCCCAGCACATCCTGCAACTCGTCGCGCGTCCAAACGAAGTACTTGCCTTCTTCGCCTTCGCTGTCGGCGTCGGTAGCGCTGTAGAACGCGCCCTCGGGCGACGTCATCTCGCGCAGGATGTACTCGTAGACTTCGCTGGCGATGCGGCGGAAGAACGGGTCGCCGGTCGCCTGGAATGCGTGCAGATAGAGGCGGCTGAGTTGAGCGTTGTCGTAGAGCATCTTCTCGAAATGCGGCACCAGCCAGATGGCGTCCACACTGTAGCGATGGAAGCCGCCGCCGAGCTGGTCGTAGAGGCCGCCGGTGGCCATCCGCCGCAGCGTGAGCGTGACCATATTGAGCGCCTCGGCACTGCCCGTTCGCGCGGCATGGCGCAGCAGGAACTCGAGGTTGGCAGGCTGCGGGAACTTGGGCGCATCGCCGAAGCCGCCGTAAGTGCGGTCGAACTCGCGGCGAAAGCGGAACAGCGCGCCGTTGAGCAAATCTGCCGTCAGATGTTCTGGATTGCCAATTTGCAGCGCCGAGCGGTTGAGGCCGGATACCAGCGACGCGGCCACCTCCTCGACATCGCTGCGGCGGTTGCGGAAGGCATCAATCACGCCCGTCATCACCTGCCGGAAGGAGGGCATGCCGAAGCGCGGATCCTTCGGGAAGTAGGTCCCACCATAGAATGGGCGGCCATCCGGCAGCAGGAAGACGGTCATCGGCCAGCCGCCGCGCCCGTTCGACATGGCCTGCACGGCCTGCATGTACAGGTCATCCACATCCGGCCGTTCCTCACGGTCCACCTTGATGTTGACGAACAAATCGTTCATCTGCCGCGCGGTGGCCGGGTCTTCGAAGCTCTCGTGGGCCATGACGTGGCACCAGTGGCAGGCGCTGTAGCCGACACTGAGCAGGATCGGTTTGCCCTTGCTGGCGGCCAGTCCCAGCGCTTCGGGGCCCCACGGAAACCAATCAACAGGGTTGTCCTTGTGCTGCAGGAGGTACGGGCTGGTTTCGTGCTGGAGATGATTCATGAATCCCTGCCGCTATTGAGTGAACGGGTGAACGTCTTAACCCCTGCATCTGGCGGAAGCGGACAGCGCACAAAGCGAATGCGAGGTGCTTTGCTCACTCCCTTGCTTCCTGACGGGCGCAAGCAAAGAAATAGAAAGAGGCTGCACGCAGACAGCGGGAGAGCAGAATACTCACGTGCTGAACAAGCGGGCTATGCCAGCCACACGCCTTCCAGCCAGCCGATCAACTGGTTGGCCACATCCGGCGTCAAGCGCGCGCCGGCTTCGGAGTGCTGCGGCGAAAACGCATAGAGGGCCAGGTGATAACGATCCGGCACGCTGATCAGATAATCGCTGTCCCAGCGCTGCGCACCCCACAGGAAGGCCACATCCCCGCCCTGGCGCAGATTGGCCAGCCAGTGACGGCGGTCGGCATCGCTCAGGCGGCCCGGGCTGAAAGTCAGGCCCAGCATACCGTAGGTCTGATAGGCGAATTGAACCGAGCGAACGCCATCCACCTGCACGCGCAGCAACGCCGAGCCGTCCTGCGCTGACAACGCCGCTGATTCGAGGCGCATGCGCTCGTAGATGACATGCACACGAAACAGCGAAAGCAGCGGGGCGGCCGGAAAGCGCAGCGCCAGCTCGGGGCCGAGCGCGATCTCGCCCTCGCCGTAACGCTGAAGCAGCGGCGGCGCTTCCTTTTGCAGCACATCACGCGTTCCACGCTCGAACAGCGCGCGCCGGCTGGGAGTTGGCGCGTCGAAATCGGTCATCCCGCACCCTTCCTGCATTCTGTTGAGCAGTATAGCGCATACCAGCCGCTGAACGGCCCGCGACAAGGGGCGGTGAGTTGTGAATTCCGAATGAAGATTGGGGGGATCGGGCGCGGACAACTCGAAGGAGGTAACAAAAAGCAATGCTGCCCTTCCTGCCTTTTCGTCTGACTCTGATTTGGCCCCTTCGACCTGTTCACTGACCGAAAAAACGCTGCACATTTGCGGTGAACTTGGATACAGTTAGAGAGTCGCCTGCCAATCGCAGACCTGCGGGACGCTCCATGCAGACACATGGTTGAAGGCGACTGGAATCTGGTCACTGCGGTGAAGGAACGCACCAACATGGAGTACCGTAAGCTCGGTAATTCAGACATGGAATTGTCGCCCATCGGATTTGGCGCATGGGCTATCGGCGGCGGGCGCTGGGAATATGGCTGGGGGCCGCAAAGCGACCAGATCTCGGTAGATGCGATCCAGATGGCCGTTGACCGCGGCATCAACTGGATTGACACGGCGGCGGTGTATGGCCTTGGCCGTTCCGAATTCATCGTCGGGATGGCTATCAAGGGCATGGCGAAAAAACCCTACATCTTCACCAAATGCTCGCTGGTGTGGGATGAGCAAGGCTTCGTCAACAACAGCCTGAAGGCCGAGTCGATCCGCGAGGAGATCGAGGACAGCCTGCGCCGCCTCGAAGTGGATACGATTGACCTGTACCAGATTCACTGGCCAAACCCAGAGGACGATATTGAGGAAGCGTGGACGGAACTGGCCCGGCTGAAGGAAGAGGGCAAGGTACGCTGGATCGGCGTGGCCAACTTCGACGTGCCTCAGTTGCGGAGGGCGCAAGCCATCGCGCCCGTCACATCGCTCCAGCCGCCCTACTCGCTGATTCACCGCGATGTCGGGGTGGAAATCTTGCCGTTCTGCCTCGAACAGGGCATCGGCGTGATCAGCTATTCGCCAACGATTTCCGGCCTGCTCACCGGCCGGATGACGGCCGAGCGCATCGCCAACCTGCCCAAGGACGACTGGCGGAAGTACGACGAGGACTTCCGCGAACCCAAATTGAGCAAGACGCTGGAACTGGTCGAGAAGTTGAAGGAAGTCGGTTCGCGGCACGATATTACGGCGGGCGTCGTTGCGCTGGCCTGGGTGCTGGCCCATCCGGCGGTGACCGGGGTGATTTCCGGCGCGCGCAGCATACGCCAGATCGAAGACATTACGCCGGCGCTTGACTTCCGCCTCACGCAGGAAGAAGTGGCCGAGATCGAAGCCTTCCAGAAAGCGCAGCAGGGCACGTGAGAGGCTGGCCCCGGCGCAGGTTGCTCCTGTTCGTTTTTCTGGCGATAGCGGCCGCCTTCATCCTCTTCGCGCTGCCGCTGGCGTTGAACATGGTCACGCCTGGCTCACTATACGGGGTGCGCCTGCCGCTGGCGACCAACGACCCGAACCTGTGGTACACCGTCAACCAGGTGGCCGGCTGGTGGATGATCGGCCTCGGCGCGCTGACGGGGGTGCTGGCGCTGGCGCTCTACAGGCGGCCAATGACCGACCAGCAGTACGGCTTTCGGGTGGCCTTTCCACTGCTGGCGGGCGTGCTGCTTGGTTTGGTACTGCTGCGCGTCACGTACCTGCGGTGAGGGCGTGACACAGGGTTCAAGCTTTCACGGGCCGTCGCTGCTCGCCGTCGCCGCCCGCTGCGGCCTGCCAGCGGTGGCGAAACTGGCCCGAACGCCGGGGATGCAAGGGGTCTTTCGGGTGACGATTGGCTATCACGACCGGCGGGCGCGCGACACCGTGACGACGATCTGGCGCTCGGTGGTGGAGGTGCGGCTCGAAATCGCCTTTGACGGCGCGATTGGCAAGGCGCTGCAGCACCCGTTCGACCCCGACCGCTTCAATACGTTCGCGCAGGCGCTGTTCGGCCTCGGCTTTGACCGTCTCAAGGACGCACCCGCGCTGCCCGCGCCGGGCAAAGCCGATGTCTGGCTGATCGAGCGGGCGGCTGGTTCGTACGCGCACGGCCTGCTGCTCTCTCCTGGCGGCGCTGCGGGCGACTATGCGCGGCTGGTTAATGCGGTTCGTCATGGCCTGCCCGAAGCGCTGCGGCAGGTACAATAGGGAGTGCTGAGTGCTGAGTCGAAAGTGCTGAGTGAGGGCCACAGGGCGTGAACCGTAAAGGCTCTGCCCGATGAACTGAGGTTGGCAGTCTGAACCGGTGCCTTTTGGCTTGCGCCAACTCAGCAATCAGAGCGTGTTTTTGATACCGCTTCTGCTTCCATCGAAACGGGCCTGAATGGTGGGTACGCTGGCAAGCAAAGCCCACATTCACAGCTTACCTTAGAGACTGTCTTGGTACTCAGCACTCAACATTATCCTTTGGAGCTTGCCGTGGTCACCCTTCGTTCGCTGCAACCAATGGTCAGGCCCGGCGACGTGTATCACGACTCACAGCGCGTCGCCATCATTGACATGGGCACCAACAGTTGGCGCGTCATCGTCGTCGAATACGTGCCCGGCCTCAGCTTCAAGCTGATTGACGAGGTTCAGGAGTCGGTGCGTATCGGTGAAGGCATGGCCGAACTGAACGTGCTGCGCCCGGCGGCGATGGATCGCGCGGCGCGGGCGGCCCAGATCTTCGCGGCGTTCTGTGCGGCCAGCGGTATCTCGGATATCGTTGCGGTGGGCACGAGCGCCATCCGCGACGCCCAGAATCAGGCCCGATTCCTGCAGCGTATCGAGCGGGAATCCGGCCTCAAGGTGCGCGTCCTCAGCGGCGAGGAGGAGGCCTACTACGGCTATCTGGCGGCGGTGAACAGCACGACCATCGAAAATGGCTTCGTGATGGACCTCGGCGGCGGTTCGCTGCAGATCATCCGCGTCGAGGATCGCAAAGCCGTGCGCTCGATCAGCTTTCCGCTTGGCGTCGTGCGCCTGACGGAAGGCTTTCTGACCAGCGACCCCGTGACCGCCAAGGAAACCGGCGCGCTGGCCGATGTGCTGCGCGAGCGCCTCAAATCGCTCGACTGGTTCGCCTATGAGGACGGCATGCAGTTGATCGGCGAGGGCGGCAATGTGCGCCTGGTGGCCCGCTTGCAGCAGAAGCGCGTGGAGTACCCGCTCGACATCATTCACGGCTACGAGATGCAAAGCAAAGAGGTGGCGGAAATCGGCGATGTGCTGGCGCGGGCGACGGTGGCCCAGCGCCGCCGGATTGACGGGATGAAGCCGGAGCGGGCCGATATTTCGCTGGCCGGCGCGCTGGTGCTGCAAGGAGTGATGCGCGCTGGCGGCTTCGAGCGCGTGGTCTTTTCCGGCCAGGGCGTGCGCGAAGGGCTGTTCTACGAACGCTTCTTCGCCGGTGATGAGCCGGACCACCCGCCGATTTTCGCCGATGTGCGGCAGTCCAACGTGCTGAATCTGGGCCACGTCTATCGCTTTCAGGAGGTTCATGCCCGCCATATCACCCATTTGACCACGCGCATGTTCGATCAGCTTCCGCCTGATGTCCACAACCTGCGGCCGCAGGAGCGCGAAGTGCTGTGGGCAGCCTCGATGCTGCACGATATCGGCATGGCGATTGACTACAACGATCATCACCGTCACGGCAGTTATCTGGTGCTCAACAGCGGCCTGCCCGGCTATACGCACCGCGAAATCGCGCTGATTGCCCTGCTCATCCGTTATCACCGCCGGGGCAAACCGTCCCTCGACGATATGGCGGCGCTATGCGAGCCGAAAGATGACCGGCGGCTGGAACAGATGACGGCCATGCTGCGGCTGGCCGAACAGATTGACCGCGCGCGTGACGGGGCGGTGAAGGATCTGCGCCTGACGGTGACCGGCGGCCGCTGCATCATGGAACTGGTGACGCAGGGCGATGAGCAGGTGCCGCTGTGGGCCGTCGAGCGCCACCGTGACCTGTTCACCGGCGCGTTCGGGCTGCCCGTTGAGTTCGTGCCGGTACCGGCCTGATGGGAGACACCATGCAAGAGATCGAAATCAAGCTGTACGTGCCCGATCTGGCGGCTGTCGAAGCCCGGTTGCGTGAACTGGGCGCAACGCTGGCCCATGCCCGCGTGTTCGAGAAGAACGTGCGCTACGACGACGCGGGCCGCAGCCTGACCGCCGCCCGCCGCGTGCTGCGCCTGCGCCAGGATGACGGTGTGCGCCTGACGTTCAAGGATGATGGCGCGGCGGTGGATGGCGGGCCGTACACGCGCTTCGAGGCCGAGGTGACGGTAGGCGATTTCGCCACGATGGAGATCATCCTTGAACGGCTGGGTTACCGGCCATACCTGACCTATGAGAAGTACCGCACGACCTGGGCGTTGGACGATGTCGAGGTGATGCTCGATGAGATGCCGTATGGCAACTTCGTCGAGATCGAGGGGGAAGGCAGCGCCATTTTGCCGGCCGCCGTGCTGTTGGGACTGGGCGCCGCAACGCGCATGACGGCGAGCTACGGCCTGCTGTTCGACCGCGTGCGCGAGCGAATGAATCTCACGTTTGACGACCTGACGTTCGCCAACTTCGCCGGCATCGCCGTGCCGCTGTCCGCGCTGGAATAGGGCGGCAAGTTACCCTCGTAGCCCTCACCGTTTGTCCCTCTCCCTAGTGGAGAGGGAAACTGGCCCGCTGCGCTCCCTATCCGCCTCATCCCTCAGCCGCTCTGCAAAGAATCCTCACTCCATGACCTCCTCTCCGAATACAGGAGAGGGGGTGAAAAGCGCCGAGCAGTTAGTGAGCTTGTTACAGAGCCGGACGGCCGGACAGAATCGAACCGGCCGGACAGAACTTGAGGGAGAAACCGGCCGGACAGCCGGACAGAATTGCGGACAACAGGCGTACCGCACAGCAGGCGAGTACCGATCCAGCATAGATCAGGCAGGTGGCTGGCAGGCGAACGCCGGGTGGACCAGAGTGCCGCAAAGCGGCAGCGGCGCGTGAGGGTAACGGGTGAGGGATTGTGAGACGAGAGGGTTGCGGGCCACAGGAAGCGGCCCGAAACTCAGGCGAAACGTCATTTAGCGCTCATTCCAGCACCCGCCCGCTCAGGGCCGTTGCAAAGTCAGGCAAGTAGCCCCAACAAGGTGGCTTTAGCCCCTTGCGTAAGGAGGCAACGGGCTGAAGCCCGCTGTTGAGTTTTTCCTTTCCCGGTGACTTTGCAACAGCCCTGCCCGTCCGCTGCCCATCAATGACAGCCACGCACGCGGCATGTATAATGCGGGCAGATCGCACGTACACCTGAAGCGTCCGCATGGAACAACCGCGCGAGAAAACCGCCGTCCCCTCGAGCCTCTACGACGAGGCCTATTTCCGCACCGCTTGCGAAGGCTTTGACGAGTTCAACGCCAGCGAGGGCGTTCAGCTGTCGCGCCGCTTGTCTTCAGCCTTTGCGCACGCGCAGGTCAAGCCGGGGATGAAGGTACTCGATGTGGGCTGCGGGCGGGGTGAAATCCTGCGCCACACGGCCGCGCTTGGCGCTGACGCCTATGGCATGGACTACGCGACGGTCGCCGTCAATATGTCGCAGAAGGTCATCGAAGGCGTCAACGGCGTCGTGCCGGGCCGCACGTCCGTCGCGCAGGCCGACGCCAAGCACCTGCCGTATCCCACCGGCGCGTTCGACCGCGTGCTGATGTTCGATGTCGTCGAGCATCTGCACCCATGGGAACTGAACGCCGCGCTGAAAGAAGTCCATCGCGTCCTCAAGCCAGACGGCATCTTCATCGTCCACACCGCCCCGAACGTCTGGTACGACCGCTACGCCTATCCCGTCGTACGGGCGTTCCGGCGGGCAACCGGCCAGGGCGCGAACTACCCGAAGAATCCGCGCAATTTCCTGGTGGCCGTCAACGAGCATGTCCACGTCAACGAGCAGTCCATGCTGAGTATGGGGAACACCCTGCGCCAGGCTGGGTTCACCGGCCGGGTGTGGCTGGAAAGCCCGCCGCAGCCGCCGCCGCAGGGCCTGCTCGGCCGCCTGCGCCAGTTCGTATTTCGTACGCCGCCCTTCCGCTGGTTCTTCGAGCGTGAAGTGTTCGCCGTCGCCAGCAAGCCGGTTTAGCACGAGGCTCATCCTATGCGCGATAAACGCCCGGTGGATGAACTAAGCATCGAGGAACTGGAGCGCATCCTCGCCATTCGCAAGCGCGAAGCCCGGATGCAGCGCCTGCAGCGGATGCAGCGCGATGGCCGTTTGGTGGCGGGCGAGCACGGCGAGGCCCAGCCGCCTCAGCAAGCCGCGGGTCCGCCTGCGCTGGCGGCCGCCAACGGGGCTACGCTCTCGGCCATGGCCCTGTCCGGGCCGGCGTCACCCGCCCTCTACCTCGATGATCACGGTCAGCCCGCCTACATGGAAGATGGGGTAGATGACCCCGGCGAACCGCCGGAAGTCACCCGCCGCCGCCGCAAGCGCCGCACCGACCGCACGCTGATCGTGGTCGAGGTGGTGGCGGTGCTGGCCATCGTCTTCATCGGCGTGCGCCTGTTCTCCTCGATCAGCTTTTTCGAGGAACAAACGGCTTCCGCGCAGGCCGAGGCCGAGGCGATCCGCCGCGCTGGCATCCCAACGGCCATTCCCACGCCCAGCCTGCGCCTCGAAGACTACGTGCTGCCGGGC
>JAEURB010000186.1 GCA_016788435.1 Anaerolineae bacterium
AGCCGAGGATGAAGATGGCGTGGACGAGTTCGTGCAAGGGGAGGACGAGCAGCGAGAGGATGAGCGCCAGCCACCACGGTATATCCGGGCCAGGCGGGACTGCCGCTCGATAGCCGCTGACCACGAATGCCCATATCAGCATGGCAAACACGGAAATCGCCAGCGGTATCAGCGTCAGCAGGTTCAGGCGCAGCAGGAGCCGATCTTCGGTGAGGACGACGCGGTGCGCTTCCACCAGGCCGGGAGGTACGTCCTCATTCGGTCGTCCAGGCACCGGTTTCATCCTTCGGTGACGGCGGCGCAAATAAAACCGCCCGGTGTGAGGGGGGCACGCCGGGCGGTTTCAGAGGGAGGGCAGGCCGATTACCGGTTGCCCGTGAACCTGAGCCTATTCGCTCAACAGATTGACAAGTCACCTTGTCTGCCCAGGTTCTGGTTAGCTATGAGAATAGGGGCCGCCCCTGAACGATGCATGAGTCAATTCTGAACAAGCGGTGAGAGCGCCATTCTGCTGGCCGGAAAATTACGTGCCCGGCGTTACGACGACGCCAATGGGCGCGCCCGGCTGCCCTGAAAGCGGGTCAACCGTCGGCTGACTGGCACAGAGCGTTTCAGCGGTGTTCAGCTTACTGATGGCGGTACTGCTGCCGAACCGGTTGACGGCCGACTGATAGATCGGCACCGCCTGGCAAGGCCCCGCGTTCGGGTCGAAGGCCAGCGCGTCGCCGTAAGCGATGTACTGGTCGAGCAGGAGCTGCGTGGCCTCGGCATAGTAGCGGCCCTGGCCGTAGCTGATCAGTTCCTCGAGGGCGGAGATGGCCCGCTGGAAATTGATTCCGACGCTGGATTTCGCGTTCAGGTAAACAATCCCCACGTCGCGTTCGTAGGCCAGCCCATCACCAAGCTGCAAGCCCAGCGCCTCGATCCGGCTGACGATCTGGTTACCGGCCGCCGGCTGCATGGCCTGGTAATACGCCCGCGCCTGCGAGTTGAGCGAGTCGGTGAGCAGCGCCCGCACGGTCGCCGTCTGATAGGCGGGGTCGAGCGCCATGATCACGTCCAATAGTTCGGCCGCGTCACCATACTGCGCCGTGTTGAACAGCGCCTGCGCTTCCTGCAGGAGCGCCGCCAGATCGTAGCCGCCCGCCGAAGCAGTGGGCGGCGGCAGGGTTTCGGTGGCGGCCGGTTCGGGAGTGGCCGCCAGTTCGGGCGTGGGCGACGGGGTGAGCGTGGCGGTGGGCCGCAGCGCGTCGTAAAGCGCGGTCGCCGTAACCGCGATTTCGGCGAGACCGGGCACACCGGGCGTCAAGGTGGCGAGGTAGCGAATACGGGTATCGAGCAGCACGGTGTTGCCACTGGCAATGTCGTTCGGGATGTGCGCCAGCTGTTCGCCGACAGCGGCGCTGCGCGTGGCCGTCGCGTAGACGTTGGCCTCGCGCTGACCGGTCGTCCAGCCTGCCGCCGCTGCCAGCCCGACGATGACGATGGCAAAGCCGGCCAGCAGCAGTATGACCAGCGATTGCATCCCACAGCCAGGACCGGCAGGCGGCACGCCGCCATCGTCCAGCCCGTCATCGTCATCCGGCAGGATTTCTTTCGCCGCGCTGATCGGGTGATCGTCAAACGGCGATTGCGGCTCGTGGTCGAATGGGGGTGGCGTCATCGAAGATTCAGGCGGGGCAGCGCGAATCTGCGCCCGTTGGTGAGCGGAACGGAGGCGAGTATAGCAGAGCCGCCGAGCGGGTGTACAGCGGCGGGTAGCCTACGGCCTGCCGGTGATCTTAGTTCAACAGGCCCGCCACCCGCTCGATGATGTGCTCGGCGACGCGCGCCTTGCTGGCCAGTTCAAGCCGTTCTTCGCCGCCCGCCGGGTCCAGGATCAGCACGCGATTGGTGTCGGTTTCAAATCCGGCATCAGACGCGGTGATGTCGTTGGCGACCAGCAGGTCAACGCCCTTGCGGGCCATCTTATCGCGCGCGTTCTGCAGCAGATCGTCGCTCTCAGCGGCGAAACCCACCACGATGCGCGGAAAGCTGCTTTCGGCTCGCCGCGCCTTGACCGCCATCAGGATGTCCTGCGTGCGTTCCATATTCAGGCTCAGCCCTGCGCCACTGTCCCCGATTTTCTTGATCTTGTGGCTGGCTGGCGAAGCGGGCCGGAAATCAGCGACGGCGGCAGCCATGATCAGAGCGTGGGCCGCTTCGGCGTGATGCAGCGTGCGCTCCAGCAGTTGGGCGGCCGTATCCACATAGACGGCCGCTGCGCCGTAGGGCAGGGGAAGTTGGTGCGTGGTCGTAATCAGGGTCACGTCGGCTCCGGCGTCCAGGGCAGCCTGCGCCAGCGCGAACCCCTGCTTGCCGCTTGACCGGTTGCTGACATAGCGCACCGGGTCAATCGGCTCTCGCGTGCCGCCGGCCGTGACTACGACCATCCGCCCAGCCAGCGGGCCGCCCCGGCTGACGGCGTAGCGGATCGCGCCGAGCAGCGTGGCGGGGTCGGGCAGGCGGCCTTTCCCGATCATGCCTGAGGCGAAACGGCCCTCTTCGGGCTCGACGAGCAGGACGCCGCGCCGGACGAGCGTTTCGATGTTGGCCTGCGTCGCCGGGTGGTGATACATGCCACCGTCCATGGCTGGCGCGACCAGCAGCGGGCAGCGGGCGGCCAGCGCCGTGATCGCCAGCAGGTCATCAGCGCGGCCGCTGGCGAGGCGGGCCAGCGTGTCGGCGGTGGCCGGCATAATGGCGAACGCATCAGCGGCCTCGGCCAGCCCGACATGGGCGATATGCGTTGGCAGCGCTCCAGCGGGTGGCCCCCACAGATCGGTGTAGACGGCCCGGCCGGTGACGGCCTGAAAGGTGAGCGGGGCCACAAACTTCTGCGCAGCTTCGGTCATGATGACGTCCACCAGCGCACCGGCCTGCGTGAGCTTGCTGGCCAGATCGGCGGCCTTGTACGCGGCGATGCTACCCGTCACGCCGAGGATGATGTGCTTGCCGTGCAGAAGGCTGATCGGCTCAGGAGTCATGGTCTTCTCCGGAAAATCAGTTATGAGTGACGAGCTGCGAGTTACGAGATCAGGCGGGCTGCACACATCGTGTCACCCGAAACCCGCACCTTCCATTTACTTGTGAAAGTGCGGCAGCACGCTGTTGGCCAGCAGTTCGAGGCCGGCTATGTCGTCCTGGTCGCGCCACATCAGCATGATGCGCTCCATGCCCGTATCAGCGAAGCGGCCGATATGTTCGACGACCTGCGACGGCGTTCCCGCCACGCGGTTCCAGTCCAGCAGCTTGTCAGGCGCATCAGGCATCACGCCGAGCTTGTCTTTCAAGTCGGCGTCGTTACGGCCAAGGATGCACTGGGTCATCATCGAGCGTTTCACGGCGCTGCGCGGGCGGCCGATGGCATCGAGTAGTTCGTCCATCCGGGCCATGCGCTGTCGGTAATCGCTGACGTTGAGATGGACGCCATTCCACTCGCGGGCGTAGCGCGCGGCCAGCGGCAGCGTCTTCTTCATCCCGTTGCCGCCGATCAGGATCGGCGGGCCGCCTTTGCGCGCCGGACGAGGCAGCAGCACGGCTCCGTTCAGCGAAAAGCGCGCGCCGGAATAGCTGACCGGACCCTCAGTCGTGTACAGCCGGGTTGTGATTTCGAGCGCATCTTCCAGCATCTGATAGCGTGTGGGTAGGTCGTAGAAGGGGATACCGTACTGGAAGTGTTCGCGCTCGTGCCAGCCGGTACCGAGCCCCAACACAAAGCGCCCGCCGCTGAGGTCGTCAATCTGGGCGGCCATGCGCGCCGTCAGTACGGGCTGGCGGAATGTGGTGGGCGCAACGAGCGGGCCAAACTCAATACGCCGGGTGTGATCGGCGGCATAGGTCAGCGAGATGAAGGTTTCAAGGGAGTCTTCGTCGGGCGGGCCAATCGTGTAGTGGTCGCTGCGGAACACGCAGTCGAAACCCAGCGTCTCGGCCAGTTCGAGCAGGTGCGCCCAGCGGGCCCACGTCAGCCCCCACTGGCCTTCGATCATCAAACCAATACGCATCGCGGCCTCGTCAACAATGGCGGGATTATCTGCTTTCATTGTACGCGAGAAAGCGGCGTTTGTGCCGGAATCAAAAGGGGCGCTTGGCGCGCCCCCTGACCGCTGCATAAAGGCGGCGAGAGCTATCCGCGGAGGTCGCAGGGGTCAATGACTGTTGCCGGCGCGACCGTACCATCGACCAGGTCCTGAGGCGGAATACAGGTCGGCTCTGGCACGATGGTGGGTGCAGTGGTCGCCGGTGCTTCGACGGTGTAGCCGCAGCCGCCCCACACGAATTCAAAGGACTTGCCCCATTCGTCGGTGCCGTTCAGCTGGAAACTCTCGTTCGGAAGCAGCAACAGTTCAAGTGGGCCAAAGGCGTTCGCGCCTGTGCCAACCTGTACCGGTTCGCCGGGCGTCCTGCCTGAGTTCTGAATGACTTCAGCCGCAGCAAAGAGCAGTTCTTGTCCCTCGGCATCCAGCACACGGATGCCGCCGTCCGTCCAGTGGGCTGCCGGATTGAAATCGGCGTCCACGCAGAAAACGGCTGCGCCGCCCACATGCTCGACCGGGTTCACGCGGCCATCGGTTTCCTGGGCGGTGACCAGCATCAGGCTGCTGAACAGTAAGGCCATCAGCACGACGACACTGACGGAGACGATTAATAGACGGGACGAGTGACGCGCATGGTTCATGAGGACTCCTTCGTATATGCGGCAGGGCTGACAGTCAGCCTGAAGTCCACCATAACACAGGGGCAGGACACACGCCCGGCATCTGGCTGTGAAGATTGTGAATTTTCCCGTGAGATACGCTTGAGGAAGGCTGTGGCGCGACAATGCGCCGAGGGAAGATGCGGCAACGCGAACTAAATCAACCAGTCGCCCGGCGGCCGAACCGCCAGCGCAGGGCGATGCCCCACGCCAGCGGCCGCGAGAGTGTCCACATGAGGGCCGCTGCGCCGGGGCCGTGCCATTTGCGTGTATATGTCAGCAGGTCACTGAAGTACAGCCGCGAGGCAGTCGCGCTGCGCGTGGCCGATTTCTCGCGGTGAATGATGGCGGGGGCGGCGAGGAAACGGAACTTATGCCCGGCAAAACGCCGCGCCAGATCATCCTCGTTGAAATACAGGCGCAGTGAATCGTCCAGCCAGAGATTGGCGCGGCGCATACAGACGCACGAGCCGGGAATGGCCTCGACATCATAGTCGGCGGTGCGATCCCAGTCGGAATACCAGTGCGACCCCTCGGCGTGACGGCGCGGGCCGGGCAGCAGCCAGCGCAGCGCGGTTTGCGTGAGCAGCAGATAGCGCAGGGCCGGAGCACGCGAACAAGTGCGCTGAATACCGCCATCCGGGTAGCGCAGTTGAAGTGTCACGCCGGCGTAATCGGGATGGGTGTCAAGGAACTCGACCAGTGTAGAAAGCGCGTCAGGCGGGGCGATTGTGTCAGGGTTGAGGAGCAGCGCGTAGTCACCACTGGCGGCCGCCACGCCGATATTATTCCCACCGCAGAACCAGGTATTGTGCCCCGGCTCGATCAGGATGACTTCCGGGTAGTGGTCGCGCACCATTTCCGCGCTGCCATCGGTCGAGGCGTTGTCCACAACGATGACTTCAGCAGGCAACGCGGACTCGCGCAGGGCGCTCAGGCACAGGCGCAGGTCTTCCCGCGTGTTGTAGCTGACAATGACGACCGAGAGGGTGGACAAACCTCACCCCCCAACTCCCTCTCCGTGTGGAGAGAGGGGGAGACGAGCGAAGCAAAGGGGGGTGAGGTTCATTGGTTTTTGCGCGCAATCACGAGCGTCGAGAAATTGAACGGCCACGGTGCAACCCAGCGCAGGATGCTGCCGAGCGTATCGGCCAGTTGGCTGGTGCGATAGTAGCCGCTGGCGCGAAACGGCCCGCCCAGCGCCCATAACGTGTAGCTGTGACTCGTTGGTTCGACAGTCACGAGCGTGAAACCGGCCTTGCTCACTTCTCCGGTCAGCCGTTCGCGAGTATAGGTGCTTTCGAAAAATTCGTCGTCGTTGAGGACGCTGACGCCGGCCCGCCGCCTCCGCCACGCCACGAAGCGATTGACTACGTTCGGATATGGGATAGTGAGGACGAGCACGCCGCCGGGCTTCAGTACGCGGTACGCTTCAGCCAGAGCGGGGGCCATACCCTGCTCGAAATGCTCCAGCACACCGAACGACAGATACGCGCCGAGGCTGTTATCTGCGCAGGGCAGGGCATGCACATCACCAGCGAACAGCGGAAGCGCCGGGTCGTACTCACGGGATATACGGAGGGCATTTTCAGCATAGTCCATGCCCAGCAGCCGGTAACCCAGCCGCCGCAGGGTGATGACAACCGCGCTCAGCCCGCTGCCCGCCTCCAGAATCAGGTCGTCCTTGTTGAGGAACGACAGATAGCGCCGCATCGTTTCCAGCGAACGCGGGTACTGCACGGCCTCCAGTTCGACCTCGACGGACGCGCCATCCCAGATATCTTCCCACGCCTGACGGGTGGAGTCGTAGCGGGAGTCTTGTTCTGACGGCATCACGAGTCCTCACGCTGAAGCACATAGACCGTAAGAGTGCTGTTCGGGAATGCGGCCGCGATCATATAGCTTGGGTATTCGGATTCCCCGAATGTCACCACATAGTCTGGCTGGAACTGCGCCGCAACCGCAAGGGTGAGTGCCTGCAAACTCTCGCTCGTCCCAAACAAGGGCAGCACTTCAGGGCTGGCCAGCCCCAATGGGTCGAGGATATGGAACCTGGTTCCATAGCCCAGTATGCCGATGTTGGTGCTTTGTACTGTGCTGCCGGGTTCGGCCGACGCATTCAGGTAATCTACGGCCTTCACCATCCCGTCTCGCCAGTCACGGTCGAGTGTGAGTACCGACAGGGAATTCGCGGCGCCACTGAAAGCAAGGCCCGCCGCGATACCGGCTCCGCACACGATGCCAACCCACCGCCGGTTGTCCAGCAATTGTACGAGTCCCAGCCCAATGAAGCAGTAGGCCGTCACCACCGCCGGAACGAAGTACCAGTCGAAACCCGGATTGTTGGGCAGGAACAGATAGGCTAACTGAAGCAGGCCAAACGCCGCCATGACCATCGCGGATGGGTTCCGGGCTGGTTTGATCGAGCGGAGCAGCCCGTAAGCGAGAGGTAGCACGGCGAACACGCCAAACCAGCGCAATGGCCAATAGAGGAGGATTGTGAGCTTCGTACTCACTGCGTTATCCCAGATTGGGATGATTGCATTCTTGGCGGTCACCGATTGCGGTATGAACGTGCCGTAGGTAGACCACGCAAAGATGACCCACGGCAATCCAATGGCCAGCGCGATCAGAGCCTGCCGCCATGCCAGCCGCCGTTCGCGCACCAGCATAACCCCCGCGAGCAGAGCCAGAACGATGATTCCATCGGGGCGGGTTAGCGTTGCCAGACTGCCGGTGACGGCTCCACGCGAATAGCGGCGTTGGATGATTTGCAGAAGGGTGGCGAACAGGAGCAGCACGAACAGCGGCGTTTCCATGCCGCCCCATGAGGCGACGCTAAACGATCGGTCTATGATGACCAGGAGTGCTGTGAGGCCAAAAGCAACGTCAGTCTGCCAGCGGGCGAGGCCAATCGAACGGATGATCCCATAGAGAACCGCCAGTAGAACCGCCTCACACAGCAGATTGAAGACCGACGAGGCGGCGGGGATGGGCAACCCGACGGACCCAAAGACGGTCATGATCAAGGCGTAGAGCGGCGTAGTGGTTGCCAGAACCGGTTCGCCGGGATTAAAGACCAGTTGGCCGTAAGCGAGGAGATTTTCGGCGTAACGATAGGTGATGAATGGGTCATCGAGCAGGATCTTGCCGTAGTAAGGAATACGGAGCAGTACCAGCGCGAGCACGGCCAGACCAATTACCTGCCAGGGAGTGCGCCTGGCGAGCCGGGCCTGTACTTCCTCAAGCAGGGTGGTGTTTCGGGCGAGTTCAGCGCTCAATTGAGCGGTCTCGCCACGTAAATCAACTCATACGCCAGCGGGCCGGGCAGAATCGGGTGCGGCAGCGGGCGGCCACGGCGGCGGGCGCGGGCATTGAGCGCATTTTGCAGGCCACTGCCAGCGATATGGAATGCCTCGACGTGATAGCCGTTACCTTCGAGCAATGCGTGGCCCGTTCGCGCGGTGTAGAAGTGCAGATGCGTGCGATCCATGATGCCGTAGTCGGTGTAGTTGAAGCGGCCGCGCAGCAGCGCCCAGCGAACGCTCCAGTGGGCGACGTTTGGCAGCGACACGATCACACGGGCATCTGTTTTCAGGAGCGGGCGCACGGCGTGCAGCAGCCCCGGCGCGTCCTTCAGATGTTCCAGTACGGCCGCCGCGAACAGTACATCGTATGGCGCGCTCGTGCTGGCGGGTTCGAGCGCGTTTGGCGCGTCGAGGTCGGCGATATAGATCTCGCTGGCGCGGCTGCGCGCGATTTCGGCCGACGCCGGGTCAAACTCGAGGCCGGTGACGCGGCAGCCGAGTGCGCGTTCCATGTAGCCGGAAAGGTAGCCGGTGGCGCAGCCGAGCTCAAGAACCTGGCTGTTGGGTGGCACGAGCCGCATCAGCAGGCTATGAGCGTCATCGGGGTGCGCAGTGGCTGGGTCGAACACTCCGCCCAGGTCATATTTGGGGCCGTCGCTCACAGCTCCGCCAATCCTTCCTCAAACCGCGCCGCGCGATGATCATACGTGTGATGCGCGTAGGCGTGTGCGCGCGCGGCTTCGGCGGCCGCCTCGCGTTCGGCGTCGTGCGCCAGGTAGTTGCGCACACGCTCGACGAGCTCGACTTCGGTGTTATAGAGCGCAATGGTGGGCACACCGTTCACATCAGGGAACCACTCGCGTGTGCCGGGCAAGTCATCGCTGATTTGGAAGACGCCCGCGCCCGCCGCCTCGAACAGGCGCAGATTGCCACCGTAGAGCATGAAATCGCCGTGCGGGTTGACGCTGATCTTGCCCGCCGAGACGATGCGCTCCATGTCTTCGCCCAGCGCCGGGCCACGCAGGTGCTTTCGCAGGCTGGACGGCACGTCGTGGACGCTCCAGATGCCGAGTTCGATACCCGCGTTGGAGAGAGCCTCCAGGGCGCGCACGCGGCGGTTGTAAAGATGGCCAGGTACCAGCGTGCCCACAAACGTTACGTCGCAGGCCAGTTCCTGCCGTTGAGCGTCCGTCAGGGGATAAGGCTTGTGGAACTCCGGATCGCAGGCCGACAGCGGCAGGCAGGTCATATTGCGCGCCCCAAGTTCGCGCCACTGGATGCCGTGATAGTAATCGTTGACCAGCACCCAGTCATACAGCGGCATGGCCCTGCGGTCAATCGCCTTCGAGAAGACGATGGGCGATGTGCCGGAGGCGTAGATCAGCTTTGCGCCCGTTTCGCGGCGAATCTGCGCCAGCGTATCCGGCAGGATGATGGTATTGTCGCCGGTCATCCACAGCACATCGGGCCGAAAGGCGCGAGCTGCAGCAATCAGATCGCGATTGCGGGCACGTGCTTCCGGGTTGAACTCCAGCGGGATGCGGTTCCGCACTGCCCCGATCACCTTGCCCGGGGTCAGCCGTTCCGAGTGGCGCTCGGTGTGGCCGCCTGCGTGTCCGGCTCTGCCATGCGGGAGATTGCGCCAGAACACCGCCAGTTCATGGCCGCGTTTGCGCAGCGCCTTTTCCCAGAAATGCTGGCTCATGCTGGGCGGAAACAACGGGGTGGGCAGGCCAGTTACGGCCGCCAGATCGCGCGCCTGGCGCAGGGCTTCCGGATGGTGCAGTGGGGCGGCGAAGAGGATACGCATCAACCATCCCCGCAGGCGGGCAGCGCATTGAGGTCAATCAGCCACAGCCCGCCCGCCGGGCCGTTGGCCGTCAGCGCGAGTTCGGATTCGTCCGGCGACAGCCACAGGCCGGAGCGGTCGCTCGTCAGCAGTCCGCCCGGCAGAGCCGCCAGATCGTGGAGTACGCCCTCGCCCCGGTTGAAGCACTGCAGCATCACCTGCTCATCAACCGGGCGCACTACGTAGACCCGCGCCACCACATCTTCAACTGGGTCAACGACCGGCACCGGCGGCGGGAAGTTGTTGCCCGGCAGGCTAGCCTCGAACAGCAATTCGAAGAAGCCATTGGTGACGACGTTCAGATAGTACCCGGTGACGCCTGCTCCGGCCTCGGTGTCAAACGTGCCGCCGATGACCACGCGCCGCCCGTCAGCGGTCGCGCCTGGCACGATGACGGACGGGCGGTTGAGGGATGGCGCGGGGCTGATGGCGCGCCCTTCGGCGTCGGCGGTGAACCAGATGACTGGTTCGCCAAATGCTCCAAAGTACGAGGCCAGGAAGCGGCTGCCGCCCAGCCAGTCAATCGTTTGCAAAACGCGATTATGGAGGCCAGTGTAAAGCCGCCGCTGCAAGGTGCCATCGTCAGCGGCTGTATAGAAGCGGTTGACACCGTCCTGATAGACCAGGCGGCCCCCGGCCGGCGCGAAGGACAGCCGCGAGTTTGCGAACAGCGCCGGGTCGGTCAGTTGCAGGCGTTCGCGCAGCGCATCGGTTACCAGCGCCGCGACTGGATATTCAACCGCTGCATCGCGCCCATCGGCGTCGAGTTCACGCCAATCCCACTCGGTGAACAGGCTGCCCGCGCAGCCAATGGCATAGCGTAGAGTCCCGTCCTCCAGCCACTGTGCGGCGACGGCTTCCTGATCAGAGACCTGCGTGATGCCATCGGCTAACGCCGCGAAGTCAAAAGCAGGCGAAGTGCCGGCCTGCGACTCAATTTCAATCCGATCAACCTCGGCAATCGGGTCGTCGTAGTCCGCGAAGAATTCGAGCGGGGCCGAGAACGGCTGTGAATGGCCGGGCGCGATGACATAGTCCGGCAGCAGGCCCGCGCCGCAGGCATTGACCAGCACGCCATAGCCTTCCGCGATCTGGTCGCCAGCCGTATCGTAGGCGCGCGCGGTTACGAATACGTTGGCCAGCCCCGAGGTACCGGTATTGGCCAGTGCACCCACCGCGTTGACGACGGGTTGACCAAAGTCGCTAACTCCGGCGATAACCTCGACCGATTCGGCTTGCAGGTCACTCGCCGGTTCCTGGGCGGCCAGCAGCCCGGCCGGAACCAGCCAAAACAGAAGACTGCCGGTGAGGAAGAGACGGGATAGCATAGGTTTCGCCTATGAACCGGCTTCAGGGGCGGGCGTGGTCTCACCGCGCATGCGGGCCAGCGCGTCAATCGCGGCCGTGTAATTGGCGTTGCGCCAGATGGCCGCTTCCATGTTGCCTTCCGCCCGCTGCAGGTCGCCCAACTGCTCGTAGACCAAGCCGAGGTAATAGTACATCTCCTCGATGCCGCGTGTGGTCGCCAGTGTTTCGTTGGCCAGCCGGATCACATCGTCGTAGCGGCCAGTGTGGAAGTAAGCATCGAACGGGCCGTACTGATACCACAGCATGCGCCACGGCAGGTCGAGGTCAAAGGCCTGATCAAAGGCAGCGGCGGCTTCCTCGTAGCGGCCAAGGTCTACCAGCGAGGAGCCCATGTTGAAGTACGTGAAGCCATCGGCGTGCCCCAACTGCACTTCGGCCTCACTCATCGCCAGCGTGAATTCAGCGTTGGCTTGCGTATCCCACTGGTCACCGAGGATATCGCGCAGACGCGCTTCCTCGTCCGGGCGGTACAGGACGAGGTAATCCCGGTTGAAGGTACGCCAGCGCGAATCCATTTCATCATATGGTATCGGGCGGCCCTCATCGTTTTCACCGTTGCCCAGCAGCGAATCGAACGACAGCAGCACCCGGCCGGCGTCGTTGTAGCCCATGATGACGCGGTTGTGCCCCATCCAGTCGTTGAGACCGTCTGCGCCGTCAAAGTAGGAGTTCTCGACCAGCACCGGGAATCCGCCCGCGACGAGTTCCTTGAGCAACTGCACCGTGCCGCCGTTACGGGCTATCGCCTGCAGGCCCTGTTCGCTTGCAAAGGCGGCCATTTCGTCGAGCCGGACGGCCATGTCCTCGGCGTGCGGGTTGAGCCAGGCGATGGCCCGGTCATAGTTGCCCTCCCCTTGGTAATAGGAGAGCTGAATGGTGAGGGCGGCGGCCGAACAGCGATTGAGCTGCTGCCAAACCGGACGCAGACCCGTCAGGCGCACGGCGCTGGG